>JAFXMJ010000528.1 GCA_017530465.1 Bacteroidales bacterium | reverse complement strand
GGGAGGGACGGCGTGGGAGCGGCGACAATGATGTTGTTGTTTTTGGGTTCGACAGAATTTGACGGCGATTTCAGCAATTCTACAAGAGTTCCCCAATTCTCAGGAGTGTAATAATTGTCATCCCTGAAAAATTTCTCCAAATTATGAATACTATAATCTGTTGCCTTGTTCACATAAAAAGAATATTTATATGCAGAATTCAAATCTTCGCGCATATTTGCAATATCACCGCCTTCATCTTCATAACGACCTTTCCGACCAAACCAAAGCTCTTTTAAATCTGAAATAACCTGATTATCAAATTTAAAGCCGTCACATCTGACCGTAAATACATCTTTCTGATTTTTACATTCTCGAATTAACGCATATTCATTCATACAATGAAACGACTCGAAATATGGTTTGGAATAGAATATAACTGTTATTCTGCTCGATCCTATCTCGCGTTCAAATTCGGATATTTTCTTTACAACACCTTTTTCAGTAGATGCACGAAATGGGATGTTGTTGACCGTCAACAACTTCTCAAACTCCCTTACGGTCTGTTCGTCCTTTCCCGTAAAGGAAATGTACACTGTATTGGGTCTATTATCTTTTTTTTCTTCCATAATATCCAATGTTTATTTTTCACCGTCAAAGATAAACAATTTCCTCCATCTTCTCCACGTCAAACCCCTTGAAAACCACCACAAGCCTATGCAATTCTGTACCTTCGGTCATATTCTTGACCTGCGGGGCGGCGGAATATGTCTTCAACTGATTGACAGCCTCATCGTACTTGGCTTGAACGTCTTTTGCATCGGCATCTGTCTTGACGTACTTGAACTCCACGATGTAACTGTGCTTTACATAATCCAAACGCTTTTCAGGCATCAGGAATACGTCGCCATAGCCGTGGTTGAACTCCATTTCGGGGCAGAGCAAGTAATACGGATTGAGCGAAAAATACGCCATATAAAACATCTGAACGGCTCTTTCGCCGTCTATGGCGTTGCGGTTGGCAGTGCTTTCTTTGTAAATTTCGGCGATGAACCCAAACATATCCTGCCATTTGCCAAACATCGCCGCACTGTCGAATGTGTCCTGCAAATGCGAAACATCAATTTCCTCGTATTTGGCGTAGTTTTCGAGGATGTAGGTGTAATACAATTTGCGGATGTTGTTGTTGGGGATGGAGAGTTTGAAACGGAATCCAAACTTGCCCTTTATCGTCAACATTCCGTAATAGTACATCAACGATATGAAATTCTCGTCCAAGACGAGTTTGCTTGCACGGAAATGGTCTTTCACCTGACCGACAATGTATTCCTCCTCCACCGCTTTGAGGATAAAACTCTCGCGGTATCTGTTTTTCTTTTCGAGTTTGATGAGGTGGTCGAGTTTGTTGTAATCGATGAGGGCGTTTGGCACGGTCATATCGTCGGGGAGATGGCCATCTGTCATATATCTATTGAGGTAATACATCACCATCATTCCGTTGTACACTGGCGGTTCGCCAGCTTCATAACTATACAACGAGAAACAATAATTGTCGCACCACGGCTTTATCGTGTTGATAATGAAGTCGGCCTGCTGATTCAAGTCGCCCTTAATCATACCAACAGAATGATAATACGCTATCATCTCCCTGACGTCTGGCTCCGAAAAACCAAGCATCTGATTCAACTTCGCTTCCTGCGAAACATACGACGCAATGTTGAAACCGCTTGTCAAGTCGTCCAAAGTTACCGGCGACACACCCGTCAGGAAAATACGCTCAAATCCGCCTTTGAATTTTTTGAAAACCTCCCTGTAAAAACCCTCGCCGTGCGTTATCGCCTCATAGACAGCCTCGCCATAGAGCGAAAGTATAGTGTTGGTGAAATTGTCGTACTCGTCGATGATAAGGTAGAGCGGATGACCGTATGTCTCAGCCTTTGAGACAATTAAATTGATGCGTTCAGTGGCATTGCTTTCTTTTTTGATGTCATCTGCAAAGCCTTTATAATACATATACTCATATTTTTCCGCAAAAGAAACGAGCCGGTTGCCACAATATGCATTGAAATTGGTCTCCACCTTGTCCATATTGCCGTTTACCTTAGAAAAATCCAACCTCAACACCTGATACTTTGCCCTGCACTCCGTTGGATGCTCGTGTATCCACAAGCCCGAAAAGAGTTCGTCAAAACGGTCTTTGTTTTTGACATCATAATACGCTTCCAACATACTGACAAACAGACTTTTGCCGAATCTACGAGGACGACCGAAAAAGAGATACCTATCCCCATCCTCTAAAACGGAGATAAATCTTGTTTTATCGACATAATAAAGGTTGTCGTGACGGATAATCTCAAAATTACTGACGCCCGAAGGCAGATGTTTAATCTTTTCCATAGTGCTGATATGTTTGGATTTCGACGCAAATATAATTACATTTCACCTAAAATGCAACTATTTTTTTCCTTACGCGAATCTTACCTCCATATCTTCAAATCCTGGAACGCCTTCCTCCTTCTCCGTGCGCTCTTGGACTCGTCGGTGCCACGGCTGATGACTTTCTTCTCGCGGCGGCGTTTGCGTTCCTCAACGAACTCGCCGACACGGTTCAAGACTTTCTTCAAGACGCGGCAATAGAGGCACAGGTACAACAGCAAACTCTGCCCCCAAACCACCGCCAGATTGAGCCAATACGTCTCCACATACCAATTGGCAAAACGCTTGCGCGGGGCGTAGAAGTGCGCACGGAGCAGTTTGTGGTGAGGGTCGAGGAAAATGGGAATCGCCTTTTGGTAAATGCGGTTGTTGTACTCCATAATGCGCTCGGTCTCGCGGTTGTTGGTCACAAAATCGGAGAGCGATTCGTTATGATAATCGCGTTTCAAATCGAGGTACGCCTTGCGCTGCTCCGGGGTCTGCTGACGCTCGGAGATGTAATTGTCGCGCTCCTTGCTCGCATCCTTAAACTGACGGATGTAATAACTCCTCAGCGCGTCAAAATATTCCTGAACCTTGGCAATGAGCGCAGGGGTGCAAAGCTCGTATGTCAGGCTGTCGGGATTGAAATCGGGACGCACGTTGAGATTCTCCTCCATCTCCTGCCTTACCTCGTTGCGGATGGTGAGAAGGTCGCTCTCAATGGTGGCGCGGCTCGCCGTGTCCGACACAGAACGGTTGTAGTTGGAAAGCTTGTTTTCGAGGTGTTTGAGCCAAAAATCACGCTTCATTATCGCGCTCTGCATCTGCTTTTCGTATTGATAGATAGGACGCTCGTAATCATTATCAACAAACTGCTCCACCGCCAATCCTTCGTATGCCCACCTTGCCACAAAGATGTCGCCGTACATTGGCACTACGCCCGGACGCGAAATTGTTGGGTTCAATTTGTCAAAACTTACCAAAACGCCCGTCAGCATTATCTGCGGGATAATCAGGAAAGGTATTAATATATAGATAGTTACTGTGGTCTTGAAAGCATCGGAGATGTTGAGACCCATAATGTTGGCATTGACCCATACGGCAAAGAGCATCAGCCAATATTTGAAATACATTCCGTGTATCTCCAATATCGAATTGCCAATTGCAACAAACGTAAACGCCTGATATGCAGACATAAACAGCAATATCACCACCTTCGACAACATATACGCGCCGTCGCTGAGGTTGAGGAATTGTTCACGTTTGCGCACAGCACGGTCTTTGATGATTTCCTGCGCACTCACAGTCAAGCCCACAAATATCGCAATTATCACTGCCATAAAGATATACACGGGCAGGTTGCTGTTGTTGAGGAACACGTACTCGCCGCCCGAATCGTGGGAGATGTTGCGGTATTTTATGATATATGTCAATAGCAACGCAATGAGCGGCGTCTCCAACAGGTTGATGAGGACGTACTGCATATTGCTGAATTTGGCGAGGACGTCACGCTTCATAAATATCATAAACTGCCCCCACCTGTCGGGTATCTTGAAGCCAACTTTCGGCAGGTGCTTGACGTATCCAGACTTCTTCTTCTCGACGCTCGACACCTTCTCAAAATACTCGTTCCACTCTTTGGGCTGCACTTTGCGCTGCTGCGTGACGTTGCCATATTCGTCGATGACGTGCCCCTCAACGATATTGAAAATCTGTTCAGGATTGACATTGCCGCAAGTCTGACACTCCGAATCGTTCCAGTTCGCCTGACGGATTCGCGACTTGAAATACGTGATGCCCTCCACCGGGTCTCCTTTATATATAAGGTAGCCGCCGGTGTCGAGGATTATCAGCGAATCAAACATCTTGAAGATTTCGCTCGACGGCTGATGGATGACAAGGAACACGAGTTTGCCCTTGTTGGTGAGTTCGCGCAGGAGGTCGAGGATGTTTTCGGAATCCCTTGACGACAATCCCGACGTTGGCTCGTCCAAGAAGAGGATGGAAGGCTCGCGGATAAGCTCCATAGCGATATTGAGCCTCTTGCGCTGACCGCCCGAAATACGCTTGTTCAACGGGTTGCCGACCTGCATATTGCGGATTTCATAAAGCCCGAGTGATTTCAATAGTTTCAGGACTTTACGGTAGAGCTGCGGGCGGGTGTAATTGTCAAAACATTGCTTTGCGCTGTAATATAAGTTTTGGAATACGGTCAATTCCTCTATCAAAAGGTCGTCCTGCGAAACGTAACCAATCAAGCCATCGAGTTCGCCATTGTTGTCGTGGATGTCGATGCCATTTACCCAAACGTGCCCCGACGAAGGCTTGCTGATGCCATTGAGGACGTTGAGGAGCGTGGTCTTGCCCGCGCCCGACGAACCCATAATGCCAACGAGTTTGCCGCTCTTCTCCATAAAACTCATCGAGTGCAAACCATACGCGCCATTGGGGAATTTATATTCTATCTTATCGACTTCAAAGACAATGCGACCCTTGGTAGTATCTATGTTATAGGCACTTACAATGTCGCTGTAATAAATCGGTTTCTTAAACTTCGGACCCCTTATCGACGAGCCGAGCGACAATACGTGCACACGGTCGGGATTGAGTATAGTGCCGTTCATCGATACTTCCTGACCATTTACGAATGTGAACAGGAACATATTGACCGACGCAACTTTATAAAAAATAATCTGTCCGCTGAGATTTTCGCTGTAAATATGCTTGACGGTGTCGCTGTGGAAACCGTAATCGTTGTCAACTATCAAAAGTTTGTCGCTCTCCGGAATTTGCATCAATGACGAGAAAAGCACGAAATCTCTCACTCCGTTGAATTCGTCCTCCGACACATTGAATGCGCGGGCGATATTCTGCACAAAATTGAGCTGTTCTGTATTGTCGGCATCGGTACTGCCAATCCTCACAAATTCGAGCATACGGACAAGCAGATAAACCTTCTGACGCTGAACGAGTTCCTTATTGATGGCGTCGCAGATTACGAGTACTTTG
>JAFXMJ010000527.1 GCA_017530465.1 Bacteroidales bacterium | reverse complement strand
CGTGAGCGCAGATAATAGCCTGATAATCGACTATATTAAGTATTCGTTGAAGTAATTGAAGTAATTGAAGTAATTGAAGTAATTGAAGTAATTGAAGTAATTGAAGTAATTGAATAATTGCATAAAAATTCTTTTGGTGAATTTTTAATTAATAGCTATCTTTGCGCGGTTAAAATAAGCTATATGTCGTCGCAAATAGAAAGTAGATTTTTTAGAAATATTATATCCTGATTCCAATCAGCAGCCTGTCGTCAAGCTGCTCGAAAGGTTCTGTCCAATTGTCCATCACACCGATGAATTTTTGTATCAGTTCGTCCATTGTCAATTGATGGTTTTCGGCAATAAAATCAGACAGCTGTTTGATATTGAATTTGCGCATATTTGGACCGCCAATCTGGTCGATTATACCGTCCGAAAATAGATATACCGAATCGCCAGGATTGATTTCTGTGGTGATGGTCGTAAAATGCTCCCTTTCGCGGATATTGTTGCCGATGGAATTGGTGTCGCCTTTCAGCCTTTTTATCTCGCCATTGTGTTCTATGAGCGCGCTCTGGTTTGCGCCGCCAAAATACATCGTGCCACCCTCTGGCGGGAATACTATTATCGTCATCTCCATACCGTCGTCCACGATTTTCTTGGGGTCGGTGTTGTTTTTATTGAGAGTGTTTTTGATAATGACGCGCATCTTGTCCAATATTTCGCCGGGTATCACCGCGCAGTCGGTACATTCGAGCTGGTTGATGACGTCTTTCAATGCGCCCACGCCGAGCATGCAGAGCATTGCGCCCGGTATGCCGTGCCCAGTGCAGTCGGCGGCTACTACCATCTTGTGCCCATTGACGGTAGATGAATAATACCAGTCGCCGCTCACGATGTCGCGTGGCCTGTAATATACAGAACTATCTGGAAACATCTCCTTAACCTTTGCGGCGTTGCCAATGGTCTCCGATTGTATCATCGATGCATATTCCATACTGTCCACAATTATTGACTGCGCGTCGGCTACGGCTTGTAGTTGCTTGATGTATTCCTCGCTGAGTGCGGCTCTCGTCTCGTTGCCCGCTTTGAGTAGGCGGTTGGAGTGCCGGCGGCTGTAGAGCATCACGCCGATGAGGATTGCCATCACCACCACCGCAGCTATTGCAAGCGACATCAGCGCAATCAGACGCCTCTGGCGCGACTGCTCGGTCTCCATAAGCTCCAATTGACGCTTGTTGTAGGCGTCGTACTCGTGGCGGGCGTTGTCGAGCTCGGTCTGCGCGGCAAAATTGGAGATGCGCTTCAATGTTTCGTCGTCGTGGCTTTGCTCGACGAGTTCCAAGTGGCGTTCGCTGTATTCGTATGCATGTTTGTAGTCGCCGAGGGCATTGTAGCATATCGACAGTAGGCGGCAACACTCGCCGAGCTGCACATTGTACTTGCCGTTGGCAAATTTTGGCATTATTTCTTGTATGGCTGGCATTGCAGCGGCGTAATTGTGTCGGAATATGTAATAATGTATCCTTATCATCTCCGACTGCAAATTGCGTCGCATATTGTTGTCGTCCTCAAAATCGCGCAGGTAGAGGTCGAGGCAGTTGTCGCAGCTGTCGGCGTAGTCGTTGCGCTGCATGAGCGAGGCGAGCCGAATGTAGCAACGTGCAAGCCCGATGAGGTTTTCTGCGTAGGTGGTGGATTCTTCGGATTT
The DNA here is from genome assembly GCA_017530465.1 of Bacteroidales bacterium. Taxonomy (GTDB): domain Bacteria; phylum Bacteroidota; class Bacteroidia; order Bacteroidales; family UBA3824; genus UBA3824. The sequence continues at coordinate 3,931 of JAFXMJ010000527.1, read as the reverse complement.
GCCCTTGAGGAGGATGGCGGCTTTCACAAACTGCTTTTTGGCGTTGAGCATTGTGTCGATGGTGCTTTTGCCCGTCATTTCAAAGAATTGCAAAGACGTACAGTTGGCTATTTTGTGGAGCATCGTGCCGGTCTCTATGGTGTCGTTGATGGATTCTGCAAGGTGCAACGCCTTGTAATACAAATCCTTTGCCTTCTTGTACAGTCCAATGTCGTAGTATGAATCGCCCATCGAGCATATCGCCCAGCTCAAGTGCGATGTGTCGCGCAGCTCTGTGTAGATGTCGGATGCATGGCGGAAATTGTCCCACATTTCAAAGTGTTTCTGCACCTCCTCGTAGCATAGTCCGAGGTTGCAGTATGTCATCGCCGCGTGTTCCTTGTCGTTGACATTGAGGTCTATGAGCAGCAATTGCTTGTAAAGCACGATGGCTGTGTCGTAATTTTCGCAGGTGGAGTGCGCCCACGCGAGATTGTCGAGGGCTCGCGCCATCAGGTGCTTGTCGCCGAGCCGTTGGGCTATAGAGTAGGCTGAATCGGCGTATTTGCGCACTTCGTGAGGGTCGAATGTATTCACGGCAAGACGAAGGCAACGCTCCGCCTCCTCGACTTCCGGCTCTTGTGCGCGGGCAGCGAGTGGCATTGCCATTGCAATCATTAATAATATGTATAATATCTTCGTCTTCAATTTCGTATTCTAAAATTTAGCTTTGAAATATTTGTATTGCCACTGCCGATATGTCCTCCGACTGACGGTGGCTCTCAAACACGTTGTCGAAAGCCTGTTTGAGCTCCAAGTACGAGAGGCGCGACAGATTGGCGCAGTATGTCTCCGGGTCGTCGGTGATGGTGAGCAATTCGCGCTTGGTGGATGCCGAGTACGCCAGCACAAAATCGCCGTTTTCCGTGGCGTAATGCGTGTCGTCGGGCTGGTTGCCGAGCATTACGATTGGCTGTCCGTTTCTGATGAGCATCGCGTTCTGATTGATGCCTGCAAACCTGATTCCGCTCCTCAAAAATATGCAGAGCGATACTCCTGCGTTGTTGCTGAGCGCGATTTGAGGAAGTTTTGACTTGACGGTGCGCAATATTGCGGTTGGCGACACCGACGACATCGGCGAGAGCTGTCCTATTGTGTCCCTTAATGCATTGAGGGTCATCATCGCCACAAGTGCACCCGGTACGCCGTGCCTTGCGCTGCCGCCTATGGCGAGTATTTTTTTTCTGCCGAGGCTCGTCGCCCAGTACCAGTCGCCGCTAACGATTTCGCGGGGTCTGTAGCATGTCAATGCGCTTGGGAAAACAGCCTTGAGCTCCTGGTCGCTGCTCATTGTTGCCATCTGTATGCGCCGGGCGTAAGTCATACTCTGGAGTATCTTCTTGTGCTTGTCGGCGAGCACTTCCTTTTCGTTGAGTATCATCTCGTTTTGAGCCTTGATTTCCTCGCGGTGGCGCGATAGGTTTTCGTTGGTCTTGCGGGCGTTGCGGAGCATCAGGATGCTCACGAGTATGATGATGGAGATGGCTGCAATGCCTATGCCGACGGCCGTGGCGGTGTTTTTGTAATGGCGGCGGTTGGATTCTATCTCCGCGTCAGCCATCTTTTTTTCGTAGTCGATCTGTTCGTGTTCCTGCTCCACGCTTGTCCGCGCATCAAAAGCAGCCGCCTCCGCAGTCGCCTGGGCGTTGATTTTTTTCATAACCACTTCTTTGTACAATGTTTGGTATTTCAATGCGTTGTGGTAGTCGCCGAGCTTCTGGTAGGTCTTGTAGTAAAATTTGAAAATCGTTCTGTCGTAATATGTGTAGCCTTTTTCCTTCGATTGTTTTTGTGCGGCGTCCAGCTCCAATAGCGCGCCTTTGTAGTCCTGCGTAGCGTATTTTATCAGGATTTTTTTTGTGGTAATTACAAAATCGTGGTCGGGGATTTCGATGATGTCCGCCAATTTGATGAGTTTGTCATAATAATGCGCCGCAGAATCCACGTATTTTTTTGAGCCTGTGAGTTCGTAATACGATATGTATAGCTCAATCAGACTGCCGTAAGTCTCCGAGAGCCTTGCGCCATAATATGTGTCGAGGGTGTCGAGCATGCCGATATATCCCTCGGCTCGTTGTCCCCATTCTATAGCCGCCTTTATTGACGATGAGTCGTCGTCGCTGTATGCCAATGACAATAGTGATGCCGAATTGCCCATTTCGCCGTAGTTGCCGGTCTGTCGGCTCAGCCTCAATGACTTGTGCGCCGTCTCTATTGCCTGTACAAACATATTGTTTTCGAGGTACATGCATGTGATTTCGTTGTAGCAATTGCTGATAGTGGAGGTGTCGCCGCTTTTTTGCGCCATTTTCAGGCTGTTGTAGAGGCATTTCCAAGCGTTGCGGTTGTCGTTGAGGCCATTGTAGCACTGGCTCATATTGATGTAGCAGATGCACATAGGGCGGTATTCCGACATCTTTTCGTATATTGCAATGGCCTTTTGGTATAGCGTGATGGCGGCGTCGTATTTTTCGGAGTAGTTTTGTGCCCAGCCGTAATACTTGTACAGATCCGCCAACATGATGGAATCGCCGTTTGAAAAGAGCATGATGCCCTCGCTGGCGTATTTGGCCACGGTGTCCACGTTGTTGGAGGTATCGGCAATCTCATAGCATAGCCTTAGCCGCGCCGTGTCTCGTGTGGCACGGGCTTCGTCAAATTCCTGACCTACAACTATTTGTGTAATCATAAGCAGGATTAGCAATGTGATTGCGCGTCTGTGCATTTCGATTAAAACTTGTCCGTGCAAAGTTAAAAAAGAATATTAAATATGCAAAATTTGCTGTGGCGTTTTATTTTAGTATGCCAGATAATTTTTTATCCTGTTTAATTCCTTGTCTGTAAACATATTAGTCTTCTTTAAATCCTCTGTAGAATTAATTTTTTGTGTTTCGCGGAGTTTAATTGTTGCGGCGGCTTGCTGTGCCGAAAAATATGGGTGTTTTTCGAGGTCGTTGAGGCTGACGGTATTGATGTTGATTTTGCGGATTTCGACGCTCGCACAAACGTAGAAATTCGACTTTAATTCGTTGGCGCGTTTCTTGGTTGTAAGCGCGTCTTCAATCTGCCAATTTGCAAAATAATAGCCTACTTTTTCGCGGAAGTCAATCACGCGGGATACCTCGTCGACGGAGAGTCCAATGGCGCGGAGGTCGTCGTCTGTTGCCGTGTTGATGTCCAAAAGTTTTTTGCCGTTGAAAAGTTTTTCAAGGTCGATTTTTATGTATGGTTCGAGTTCTTGATAACGTTTTGCATCCACGAAAAACGTTGATGCAAAATCCTTTGCAACATAGAATTTCTTGCCTTTGTCGCGCCATTTTAGGAACGATTCTGCCTGTTTTTCGCTGAATCCGAGCCGCTGAATTTCTTCGGCGGTAATTGTGTTCGGGTCAAAATTGAAGTATTCTTTTTTGGGAGCTTCTGATGGTTTTTCGGTGGTTGTTTTGGTGTGTTTTTCAGCATCTTTGTCGTCGAATTTTGGATGCTGATTTTTGTTTTCGGCGGTGGTTTGCGCGTCGGCGATTACAATGTATGGTTTCAGGAGTTTGAATTGCATCGTCCTCATTCCGTAGAGTTTGCGAAGGTCGTCGGGTATGCGAAATTTGCCGCCATTGTTGCGGTAATTGTTGAGATTGTTAGCCTGTTTTTCGGTGAATCCGAGTTTTATAAGTTCGTCAATTGTGGCTGTATTAGGGTCAAAATCAAATAGTTGCAATGTATCGTAACGTTGCACAATGTACCTATCGAGCCTCGACAATGTGTCGCCCTCCTGCAATTCGGCAAGCCGTTGGTCGAGAAGGGCGAGTTTGTCGTTGATTTCCGGGCTGAATGTTGTCGGGGTATTTTGTCTAATATGATTTACCACAAAATTAACCGCAAATATCGCCATTAT
>JAFXMJ010000526.1 GCA_017530465.1 Bacteroidales bacterium | reverse complement strand
GGAGCGTCGGGTGCTGTGTCGGCGGTGATTTTTGCGGCGATTTTCTTCAATCCTACGATGAGGATTTCGCTGATGTTTATCCCGATACCAACTCCGGGATGGCTGTTTGGAATATTGTATTTGGCATATTGTTTCTATATGGACAGGCGCGGTATGGACAATATCGGACATTCGGCGCATTTTGTGGGCGCGGTTTATGGGTTTTTGTTCCCGATAATGATAAGGCCGTCGCTCATATCGCTGTTCGTAGGGCAATTGCAGAATTAATTGATATAAAAACCAATTTAACCCAACTTGCAAATGGCAATCTTGTCGTGCACATATATGCTGCTCAACGGCAGCCCGCACACGGTAACGAGCACACTCTTTGGCATCGGCAACCGTGCCTTTGCTTATGGTGACTGCATCCGCGAAACCATCCACACCTGCGCCGACAGGCTGTGTTTTTTTGATATGCACCTCACGCATCTCAGACTCGGTATGGAGGCGGCAATGATGGCAATCCCCGAAAAATTCCTCAACAAGGACGGCGCATTTGCCCGCGAAGTATCCAAACTCATCACCAAAAACCGCGTTTTTCGTGGATCGACAATTACAATCACGGTATTCAGGGCCACATTCGCCCCAAAATCCACCAAACCCGACACCATCGAGTACACAGTGCAATGCGAACCACTCGAAGAACTTGGCTACTCGCTCAATTCTGGCGGTCTCAAACTTGGCATCGCCCCGCAAAATATGATGATGACCATATCGCCGATGTCCAATTATTACACCTCCGACAACGAAATCCTGAGGGTGGCTATCCGCAAGCAATGCTTCAAGGACAGGCTCGACGACATCATCACCGTCAATACTGCCGGACACATCGTGGAGACCGCCAACAGCGGCAATCTGTTCATTATCAAGAACAATACGATATACACGCCGCCGCTTGCCGACGGATGCCGCGCCGACGTGATGAGGCGTGTCATACTCGAAAAAGTGGCTCCTTCATTGGGCTACACAACCGTAAGCGACAAGCCGCTACGCGAATCCGACATCAATAGCAAAGTGGAAGAGATGTTTGTGGCGTCCACACGCGACGGCATACAATGGGTGGCGGCATACAAATCGCTCCGCTTTATGCGCTCCAAGACAACGACTATTTTGACCAAAATGTCGGAACTCTACGAAGCCCAACAATAATTAAATCAACAAATCGCAAAATCAAAAATCACTAAATCAATAAATCCCCAAATGAAAATCTTAGGCATAATCCCCTCACGCTACGCCTCCACGCGCTTCCCTGGCAAGCCGTTGGCAATGATCGGCAGCAAGACAATGATTCACAGGGTTTACATCCAGGCAAGCAAGGCATTTGACGATGTCGTGGTAGCCACCGACGACGACAGGATATTCAACGAAGTGACATCTTTTGGCGGCAAAGTGGTGATGACCTCGCCCGACCATCAGAGCGGCACCGACCGTTGCGCCGAAGCCGCCGTCAAATATTGCCAGCAGACCGGCAAGACCTTCGACGCAGTAATCAACATCCAGGGCGACGAACCTTTTGTGCGTCCCGACCAATTGACAAGCCTCGGCAACCTCTTTGAGGACAAGACCGTGGAGATAGCAACCCTCATCAAAGAAGCCAAGACCAGCGACGAAATTTTCTCCGAAAATACCGCCAAAGTCATCGTCAACCTCAAAGGCGAGGCAGTGTATTTCAGCAGGTCGCCAATACCGTTCAAGCGCGGTGCAGAGAAGGACGAATGGGTCAACAAGCACGTGTATTACAGGCACATTGGCGTGTATGCCTACCGCTACGACATTTTGCAGAAGATAACGCTCCTGCCGCAGTCGAGCCTCGAACTCTGCGAAAAACTCGAACAAGACCGCTGGATAGAGAACGGCTACAAGATAATGACCTGCAAGACCGACTTTGAAGGACTCGCCGTGGACACCCCCGAAGACCTCGACAAAATACTTCGTACAATGGACGTTGACTAAGCCTGATGGCACAAATTTTGTTTTTGAGATAGAAAATAACTGTTCTTTCTGAAACAAAAATACGGCAGTCAACGTATAAGCAAAAACAACAAAGAATATACTGCTCAGAAATAAAACAACAAGGAAAAAACAAAAAACACACACGAAAATGAAAGCAGCTTGTAAACATATCATCGTAGCCGCCGTTGCAATCCTGCTCGGCAATTCTGCTATGGCGCAGCAAATCGACTTCAAGATTCACAATCAAAATCTCGACAGACACGAAGTGGTCATCTATCCCAACCCTGTGTCGAGCGGCGATATGGTGAAGATAAAGTCGTCGTTCACCATCAAGGACATCGAAATCACCAACATCATCGGCAAGTGCGTACAGCACGAAAAAAACACCAAGCAGATATACGACGACATCACCCTCAAACTCAATAAAAACGCGCCAGGGGTGTATTATGCCAAGATTACATTCGAAGACGACAAGTGGGTAATCAAAAAGCTGCTTGTAAGATAATTTATGTATGGCGCACCTGCGCCATACAATGGGAAAAAATAAATGCAAAAAATAAATAGAAAAAAATTGCAAAAAAAATTGCACAATCCGAGCATTTTGCATAATTTTGCACCGTCGGAGAAAAAACTCCACACAAATCTCGGAGAAAAATCTATTCTCCAAACAGGTTTCCAGCCTTTTTATTAAAATATAAAAACCCAATACTAACAGATAGTTATATGGATTTAATAGAACTAAACAAAAAATTAGTTTCGGAATTGCGTGAAATCGCAACAGGACTTGGCATCAAGAAAGTGGAAGATTTCAAGAAACAGGATTTGGTATATGCAATCCTCGACGAACAAGCCATCCAAGGTGCTTCTAAGAAGGATTATTCTGAACCCGATATCCCAATGCAGCCCAAAAAACGCGGTCGCCCGAAGAAAAACCGCGACAATCAGCAAGCATCGGCACCTCAGCAAGAATCACAGCCGCAATTCCAATCCGAACCGGAACCCGAGCAGCAGCCCGAGCCCCAGGCTCAACAGCAGCCTCAGCCTGACCAGCAGCCAAAACAGCAGCGTCAGAAGGGCAAGCCCGGCCGACCCAAAAAACAACGGGACAACAATCAGGAACACCCCGCGCAGCAGGACAACATAGAACCTACGCCCGAATCGGCATCCGAAGAAATTCCTGTCACCGACGACGACAATCAGCAGCAAGAACCCGCCACTGACGCCGCCGAACAGGCTCAGCCGGCTGAACAGCCTGTCAAGAAAAAAATAAAACTCACCGTCAAGAAAAAAGCTATTGTAGATGCCGCCGCACAGACCCAACAACAGCCTCAACAGCAGCCCACCAGCAAGCGCAAACGCCGCAAACAGCAACAGCAGCTTCTGCAACAGCAGCAACAGGAACTCGCCGCTCAGCAACAAGCTGAGCAATCGCCCGAAGCCACCGACGCAACGTCCACCGACGTAGCCGCAATGCCGCAGCAGGACGCCGCCACGCAAGAAGTGCAGGCTCCCACCGAGCAGACGCCCGAAATGCCGCAGGACGACAAGCGTCCGGCATCCATCTACGCCGACGACGGTGTCATCACCAACCAAGGCGTCCTCGAAATAATGCCCGACGGATATGGATTCCTCCGCAGCTCGGATTTCAATTATTTCAATTCGCCCGACGACATCTACGTGGCACAGGCTCAGATAAAACTCTTTGGCCTCAAAACCGGCGACACCGTGAAAGGCACTATCCGCCCGCCCAAAGAAGGTGAAAAATATTTTCCGCTCATCAAGGTGCTCGAAATCAACGGACGCACTCCGTCGTATATCCGCGACCGCGTCAATTTCGACTACCTGACCCCATTGTTCCCTGACGAAAAATTTGACCTCACGCACGGCAAATCGGGACAGAAACTCTCCTGCCACATCGTGGATATGTTTGCGCCCATCGGCAAGGGTCAGCGCGGCCTCATCGTCGCACAGCCCAAGACCGGTAAGACCATCCTCCTCAAAGACATCGCAAATTCCATCATCGAAAATCATCCCGAGGTGTACGTGATTGTGCTCCTCATCGACGAGCGTCCCGAGGAAGTCACCGATATGAAGCGCAGCGTCAAGGCGGAAGTAATTTCGTCCACCTTCGACGAACCCGCCGAAAAACACGTCAAGGTCGCCAACATCGTACTCGAAAAAGCAAAGCGTATGGTGGAATGTGGACACGACGTTGTAATTCTTCTCGACTCCATCACACGTCTTGCACGCGCCTACAATACCGTACAGCCCGCATCTGGCAAGGTTTTGACAGGTGGTGTGGACGCCAACGCATTGCACAAGCCCAAGAGATTCTTCGGTGCAGCGCGCAACATCGAGAATGGCGGCTCGCTCACCATCATTGCCACCGCGCTTACGGACACCGGTTCAAGGATGGACGAAGTGATTTTTGAGGAATTTAAGGGTACGGGTAATATGGAACTCCAACTCGACCGCAAACTCGCCAACAAGCGCATTTTCCCCGCCATCGACATCAACGCATCGAGCACCCGCCGCGACGACCTTCTCATCAAGGATCAGGCAATGCTCAATATCATCTGGGATCTCCGCAAAAAACAACTTTCGGAGCGTACATCGGTGGAAGGTATGCAGTACCTCATCGGCGAAATGGAAGGCACGGTCAACAACGAGATGTTCCTCTTCCAGATGCAAAAAGAACTCGAAGTGGACACCACGACCTACTACTCCAACTTCAAGGAAACCAACGACAAACCGCGTCGCCCGCGCATCGGTGAAGACGACGATTCATACCGCATCCGCCGTCAGAGAGTGGACGACTACGAAGACGATTTTTAGTGTTTCTTTTTTTTAGATATTTGGACATATTAGTATCGGCCGCACAGCAGTTGTGAAACTACCTGTGCGGCATTTTTTATTTTTATACTTTAATCTCAAAATCTTTCCTCTTTCCTATCTTCCCCACCTCTCCTTGAAACTCTCCAAATGTTTCATAAAATCGCCGCCAAAATCGCGCTGACATTCCATCCTAAGTGAATCCTTGCGGTTGTAATATGTCATATAACTCGTGAAGAAAGTATTATTGATATTTTTCATCCGGCTGCTCTGGATGCGTTGCGGCTTGATGCGGACGAAATTCACGGTATCAACATTATTGATAATATCCTGAATCATTGCGCGTTTGAGAGTATCTTTCTGTGCGTCGGGCAGTGCAATGAAATCCGCGCTCTGATACAGCGAATCCAATTTGTGCGCCCCGCGTAGAAAATACATCGCCATTCTTTCATTGTCAGTAATCATTGCCGAATAATTGAACAAAATCGCCGATGTGTCGCCATATTTTGACGCCAAGTAACGTTTTGCGCCGTTTTCGCCCACGTAGTCGGCAATGTTTTCATTGAGTTCCGAATTATCTTTCACAAACACCGTGGAGTGAGTCAATTCGTGGATTATCAAGTCGGCAAGTTCGCCCTCGGAGCGGCGCAGCATTGACGACAAAACCGGGTCAGTGAACCATCCCATCGTACTCCATCCCGACGGATGCGCAATGCGGGTGT
>JAFXMJ010000525.1 GCA_017530465.1 Bacteroidales bacterium | reverse complement strand
GATGCCTTGAAGGCGAAGCCATCCTTAGTGCTGATGGTGAAATCCTGGATGTTTGCGGTGTTCAAGCTGTTCCTGTAAAACTCGTTGTTGAGGGTCAGCGCGATGTCGAGTTTTGTGAGCGCGTGGCCGAGGGTGATTACGAGTTTACCGTCTTCGTTAAGGAGCGTCTGCTCCGTTGACGGGTTGGCAATTGTGGCGTCAGGCATCACCAAGAGGTCAGCCACTTTGAGTAGTTCTTCGGAAGATTGGACGGTGGGGATGGAGAGGTCAACTGTACCCGCAAACTCCGACGCAGTGAAGTCGTGAGAGCCAAACACTGCCGCCGTCATAGTGATGGGCGTAGTCTTGTCCTTCCAAAGCATTCGGTCGTGCGTCCACTCAGAGCCTGATTTGGAGGCTTCTACGCAGTAGTTGTAGTTGGCGTCGGAGCCGTCACCGGTTACAATCCTGAGCCAAAAATTGTCGAGATTGCTGTTGTCGTAGCCGGCGCGGGTGAGTGCCGCCTCGTTGACATTGGTGGTAACTCGGATTACCCCATCTTCGGGGAAGTGGGACACTACCGGCTCGCCGCCGTCGTCCTTGTTGCAGGAGGCGAGAGCAATCGTTGCCGCCGTCGCTGCATAGAGTAAATGTCTTATTTTCATATTATTACGTTTTTTTATAATTACAAATTATGAATTACGAATTGTTACAAAGCCTGTCCGCCCTCGATGGTCTCGCCCGGCGTCCATTCTGTGATGGAGACTTCGCCGAGTTCTATCTTGTCGCGGCCTACCACGAGGTTGAGGTTGGTGAATTTGCCCGCTGCAAGAGGAATGTCCTCGGTGTGCGTGTAGGTGTAGTCTTTGCCGTCGATGGTAATCTTAACAGTGCGGAAGCCGGTCTGCGGTATCATAATGCCACTGCAAGTGGCGGCAAAATTGGTGGCTGAGGGCTGCGCCTGTCTTGCAAGCGTTACCGTGGATTGCGCACCTGCCGTTACTGACTTTGCGAGATAATTGACGGTGCAGGTGTTGGCGGCGACAGCGGTACAAGAGGAGATTGTGGGCGTGCCTTCCCATTGGTTGCGGAAGGTCATATTGACGTAGAATCTCGCCATTAAAGATTTATTTACATAGCTTTTTATCATAATATCCGATTTAGCGAGGAAAATGATGGATTATTAGCATATGTAACGTAAACGGCGGAAAAAGGTTTCAGAAATTTTGGGATTATTTTCATAAAAAAGTAACTTTACTTTGCCACCGATATGAGAGGTACGCCAAGCACAGCAGAGATACGCGCCAATGTGGAGAGCGTGAAGTTATGACAGCCACCAAGCCAAGAGTGGACGGATGCAGGAGAAGTGCCAAGCCTTGCCGCCAACTCCCTTTGGGTCATCCGTTTCTTGCGCAAAGCATTGTCTATCGCAGTGGAAATGTCCAATGACCAATCCACCTTCATCTTGATTTCATCAGGCGTTTCATCTGTTACTTTGAGAAAAAGCCTTTCTGTTTCCGCTGCGTGTTTCATATATCAAAAGTTTAAATGTACAACTATATTTTGAAACAATTACTTTTTATAGTAACTTTTTTATCTTAAAAAGTAATTTTTAACATTTGGAACAACAAAAATTTACTTCGTCGCCTTCCACCATTCCGTCCCTTCCACGCCGAGGCTTAGATTGCCATCCGTAGGCGGCGAGACCGACAGCCCCGAAAAGGCGTTGATTTTGATTTTGCCGCTCTGTTCCGAATAGAAACATTCGGTATGAGCCTTGTAGGGAACAGTTTTGGAAAGTTGGGTGTTGAATGTCGCAAGCAATCGCTCATCCTTGCACAGACGCGCCACATAATCGCCAAAATCGTAAAAAACTGGCGTCTTGTAGCCGTCGAGCCTCTGCACACCGTCCAAAATATCGGCATCAAAATCGACAGTAAGATTGACCTCCTTCATGATTGCGGCAAGCGAATCGAGCTCAGTACATTTGGTGACGGAGATAGTGCCGCACGGCGTGTCGTAGGTTTCATAAAATTCGCAGAAGGCGCGGCAAAATCCGTCGTAATCAAGTACGCCGTCACCAAGGAATTTGGCGCAATGCTGATACGGGATGCCTTTAATCATTATCTCCGTAGGGCAGCCGATGATGTAATCCGCCGCATTGCGCAGGGCATAAACAGTCTCCACATTAGCCATAAAACAACCGTCAAACAATATGTATTGCATTTTAAGACCGGCATTTTGGATGGCGTAAGCAATGTTTTCGACGCCGGTCTTGGTGTTGTAACCGCCAAAAGATTTCGATAGATTTTTCACGTCGGCTGGCACCCACGCCGTACCATGTCCGCCCGCTACGAGCGAATATTTGTCGGCAGGTGCGGTCTTGATAATGTCTGAGAGCATTTGCGAGATGTCCGCGCTCGTGGTGAAATCGGGATTGTCGTAATGGAACAATGTATCGCGCTTATTGTCTCGGAGTTCAATGACGTCGGCGCGGTCTTTCGTTGACGATATGCAGACGATAAGCCTTTCACTGCGGAACGCACCATTCAAGACGGCGGCTTCGATGTCGCTTATATTGCGCTTGAAATACGAAGTCATATCCGCCGAATACGGGAAAAAGAAAATAACAGTTTGAGTGTTGATGCAATCTGGCTCGTCATCGTTCTTGTGGCACGAAAGCAATAAGGACACCACGCAAACAACAATAACCAACCTCAACATGAGCCGACTTGTTTTCATAATTAAAAATGCCTATAATGTCTGCCCGCTATCTCAAAACAAATACCTAAGGAGACGCTTACAGATTGGTTTTTGATTTTGCGTTCCTTGCGGTTGGAGATGTTGGCGAGGCCGGATTCGTATGTCACTTCCAATACAAATTTGGCGTCGCTGACGCCGATTTCTGTACCAAGCGCGACACGGGTGCCGAAGTCCATCGGCTTGTAATACTTCTTGAAAGTCCACGAGTGCGATTGGTCGAGCAGGTCGCCGCTCTTGACGTCAGAGGACGTGGCAAAGCTCCAATAGATTCCCACGCCCACATATACCGGCACGTAGGGGGCGTAGTAGCGGACGTTGGGCGCGAGTTTGAAGTAACTGATGTCGGAATTGAACTCCATATTGTTGCCCTTGCCGTCGAAATCCTCCATCATATACTTTTCGCCCTGCAATGCATAATAGCCCTCAGCCACGGCACGCAGCGACGCATCCATAAAATTCCACATAAACGAGCCGCCCACCACCAGCCCCGGCTTGTAGTCCATGATGGTCTTGGCGTCGCCGGCACCGTTGTTGCGGGTGCTTGTGGCTATCACACCGCCCTTAAATTCCAACGAATGTTTCTGGGCATAGGCGGAGATGACGTTGCATACCATCAACGCCAGTACCGCCAATACTTTCATATTTGCCACTGCAAATGCCTTTATATTAATCCTATCTTTTCGCATATTCTTATAGCTTCCATTGCGGGTTGTACGTCGTGAACCCTTAATATGTTTGCGCCCTTGGTGAGGGCTATTGTATTCAATACGGTGGTGCCATTGAGCGCAGTGTCGGGCGCACCGCCTATCAGCTTGTATATCATCGACTTCCTCGAAATACCCACCAATATCGGCAGTTCAAAGACCTTAAATTCGTCGAGCCTGTTCATCAGCTCGTAATTTTGATCCAAATCCTTGGCAAATCCAAATCCCGGGTCGATGATTATATCGTTGACGCCTAATAGTTTGAGCCGCTCAACACGCTCGGCGAAAAACTTGATGATTTCGTCCATCATATTGTCATAATGACAAAATTGCTGCATAGTCTGCGGCGTGCCTTTGATGTGCATCATTATGTACGGCACGTGCAACTCGGCGACGGTATCATACATCCTGTCGTCGAGAGTGCCGCCCGAAATATCGTTGACAATGGCGACGCCGCACTCCTCTACGGCGTACCTCGCCACATCAGCCCTAAAAGTATCCACCGACACGATCGCGTCGGGAAAGTGATGGTTGATGACCTTCATTGCCAATGCGATGCGCTCCTTCTCCACCTCTGGCTCGATGTCCACGCAGCCCGGACGTGTGCTGTATGCGCCGATGTCGATGATGGACGCACCATGATGCAAATGCAGCTGCACCCGCCCCTTTATCAAATCCTCTGTCAAACAGCGGCTTCCACTGTAGAAGGAATCATCGTTGACATTCACAATGCCCATCACCAATGGCTTGGAGAGGTCGATGAGCTTGCCTTTGCAATTGATTGTGCTGTGCATGGTCTATCTATTGTTGTAAACATCACGGATTTCCTTGATGCGCACACCGTTTTTGTACGCCACCACAAATGCGCCGTCCACGCCCCTGCCACGGAGTTCGATGGCACGGGTCTTGGCTTCGTCGTAATTGGTGTAGTATCCAATGGTGTAGCGGTAGATGCCGTTTTGCTGCTCATTGTTGATGATGTCGTCGGTGGGGCATATCTGACGGAGCCTTGCGATGGAGAGCGGCGTAGCGTCGGCCGCTATCTGTACCTTGTAGATGACGCGGTCGGCGGTATTGTTGCCCTGCACAAAATTGAATCCCTCGTCGTCCATGGTGTCGGTGTTGGGCTTGCTGCTGTGCTGCTGCGAAGGCGCGGTGTATCCGCCGTCGTCTTCGTCAGTGTCAGCGATATTGCTGAAAAATGCGTTATCGACTACGTCGTCGGTCTGCGGGCGTGTATTGTTGTTGGCTACAGCATTGCTATTGCCATCACCAATAGCGAGAAGGAATTTGTAAGCCTCTATCTGGTATTGGATGGCGCGGACTTGGTTTTTATTGACATCCTGCTTGATGGTAGCCACAGCCTTTTGGTCGGGCTTTTTGCCCTTAGGCACGGTTTTGAGAGCCTTGTCAGCCTTGGCCCACGTATCGGTGGCAAAAGTAACCATATCCCTTACATCGTCCTCAGAGCCGCCGCCAATGCTTGCAAGCTCCTTGATATTGTTAGCAAAAATGCCGTAAATGGTATTGTTCGCCTTTTCATATACATTGTAGGCGTTCACCTGCTGGGTGTAGAGGGGTTCCTCTATAGCCACAGCCTGCTTGATTTTCTTTTTGGCGTCGCCCTTGGAGGCCTTTTTAGCCTCGTTGCGGAGCTTGTCGGCCTGAGCCTGTTTGGAAGCCGCCTGTTCGAGCATAGCCTTGGCGCGTTCCACCTGTTGCAACGCCTGGTTGATTTCCGAAGCGTCGGATTCCGACAGCTGCTCGGTAATCTGGTCGATTGCGGCCTCGTTGTACTGCGCCTTGGCAGTGGAAGCCATCAGGGAGACCATTATAGTCATCACAATGCAAATAATCTTTCTCATGATCGTTTTCCAGTTTTTTTGTTTGATTAAATTAGTCGGCAAAGTTACCTTTATTTATAATATAATGCAACAAAAGTTCCAATTATTATGTTGAAAATGCAAAAAAGACAAAAAAATGCATAATTCATAACGCATAATGCATAATTGCCATCCGGCGGACGCTAATTATGAATTATGAATTGTGAATTATGCATTGTAACAGTGGAGCATCCAACTCCTACTTCAAGAGAAGTATAAGCAACGTGATGACGGCCACGATAGACGCAATGAAGATGGCAATCTTCGCCTTGCTGTACGGACGGCTGCCCGAGAGGTCGCCGGTCTGACCGTTGATCATAAACCTGTACGACTTGCCTTCGTACCTGAACGCGCTTATCCACAGCGGAGCGAGGATGTGCTTGTACTCGATGTTGTTTTCGGTGGTCTGCTTGCTTTCGATTTCCTGCTTGTCGCCGCCGATTTCTTCCTTGATGGCGTCCTTGATTTCGCGCTCCATTATATCCTGGGCTTCCTTGTAAGCCTCCTTGAGATCGACGCTGTATGTCTCCGACTTGTAGCCGCTGAGAATCTGCTCGTTGTAGGGTACCATGCCCTCAAATTTGAACTTCTTCTTGAGATTGTCGCCTTCCGAACCCAATGTATTGGAACCCGAGATGATGAGATCCTTGAAGTTTTTATAGACGGTGCCCGAAGTGGGATGCCACCTTGTGTGCTGCTCCTTCTCGGTCTTCATCGTGCCGTCAGCCTGCTTCACCTGCTTCTCGGTGTAATAATACTCACCGCGCTTGCCGGTGTACCTGGTGACGGTGTCCACGTAATACAGCCAGTAGGGGATGTACATGCCGGTGAGACCCGACTCCATCGACGCCTTGTTTACGAGGTCGCCCGGAGCAAACCAAAGTCCCTTGATCCAAGAGGCGAATTTGTTGCGTCCTTCTTCCTGTGTCACCTTGAAGGGGATGACGCCCTGGGGCTTGATTCTCTTTGACGAAGCGTCGCCGCCCACAGTAATCGGGCTGCCACAGAAGTCGCAGTTGGCAGAATGGACGTTGGAACTGAAGGTGGTCTGTGCGCCGCAGCAATTGCACTTTACCGAGTGCACTACTTCGGTCTCAGTCTCGGGAAGATCTGATATGTCGGCAAGGAAATTGTGCTTGGTCGCCATGCCCGCGTAGTCCCAGTTGGACTTGTCGATTTCGTTCATCGCGCCGCAAAATTCGCACTGGAGGCTTGTGGTGCCCGGCGCAAACATCAATGTGCCGCCACACTGCCTGCATTTTACTTGGTTTTGATTGTCTGCCATTTTAATGTGTTTATTGACAATTGTCTTGTTTTTGGATTAATTAAAAACAAGGCAGAATGACAGGGCGATTGTTTGCCTGCCCTTCTGCCTTGCGAGCCTAATGGCTTATCGAGATAGATTTGGGATGTGCATTACGCGCCCGGCATCGGGGGAACACCGCCCGGCATCGGGGGAGGAGGTGGTGTTGCGCCGAATACGCTTGCGAGCTCGGGAACTGTGTTGGCAGCTGCCCAACCCGGCATACCTTGCTTCCATACCTGGGTGTCGCCAGTGAATGTGCCCTGTGCCGCCATCTGCTGCAACGTGGGAATCGGGAACGGACCAGCCTGCTGACCATTGATGTAGGCGTAGTACGACGAAGCCATCGGCGGGGGCGGAGGAGCAGCCTGCTGTTGAGCGTAAGGATTGCCATAGCCCTGGTTCATCATATTCTGGTTCATCATCTGCTGCTGCATCTGTTGCTGCTGCATCTGCTGGTTCATCATGTTGTTCATCATCATCATGCCCATCATGCCTTCCATGCCGCCGCCGCCACCGGGGTTGGATGCTGCGGTCTTCATGGCGTCAGCCATCGACATCTGCTGGTACTTGTTCATGTCGCCGAGCATATTCATACCAGTGCCTTCGTCGAGCTTCTTCTGGAGCTCTTCGGGCAGCGAGATGCTGTTGATGAGGAACTGGGTGAACTGCAAGCCGTAGTCGCTGGTATTGAGATTCTTGGCGCAGATGTCGCCGAGAGTCTTGTAGTGTGCGGCGAGGTCGAGCAGCGACACCTTGCTCTCACCAATAGCGGCGATGAGGTTGGTGATAATGAGGCTGCGGAGCTCTTCTGCAATCTCATTAACGCGGAACTCTGACTTGGTGCCGGAGATTTTCTGGACAAACATACCGGGATCGGCAACCCTGAAAGAGTAAGTACCGAATGCACGGAGGCTCACACGACCGAAGTCCTGGTCACGTACATAGAATACATTGGGCGTACCCCACTTCTGTGCGGTAAACACCTTTGTATTCACCATGTAAACCTCTGCCTTGAAGGGGCTGTTGAAGGCGTACTTCCAGCTCTTGAGCGAGGTGAGGATAGGCATGTTGTTGGTGTCGAGAGTGTACTTGCCCGGAGCGAAGACGTCGCCGAGCTCGCCTTCCTTCACAAATACAGCCGCCTGAGATTCGCGGACAATGAGTTGTGCGCCGTTCTTGATTTCGTTGCCACGGCAGTCATACTGGTGGAGGAGCGTGTCGTTGGTTTGATCCTGCCACTCGATGACATCAATAAATTGGCTTTTGGCCCAATCTAATAATCCCATAGTTTAAAGGTTTTTGAATTATGATTATTGTTGTTACTAATTTTTTAACGGTGCTAATTTATGAATTATTTTGAATAATCCAAAATTTTTCACAATTTTTTAGTTGTATTTTTTTTGTATGGGTGAATATTAGACTGAAAATTTTTTTATTCCAATATGTCCATCACCTCGTCTTTGAGGTTGATGGGCAGCTCCGACCCCTCTACAAATGTGGACGCAAGGTCGGTTTTCTTGCGCTGAAACTTTTGGATTTTTTCCTCCACAGTACCCTTGGAGATGAATCGGTAAGCCATCACAGAATTTTTTTGTCCCATGCGGTGCGCACGTGCAATAGCCTGCTCCTCCACGGCGGGATTCCACCACGGGTCTATTATAAATACGTAGTCCGCGCTCGTGAGGTTGAGACCCGTGCCGCCCGCCTTGATGGAAATCAGGAACACCGGCACGCCGCCGCCTTCAAACTTGCGCACTACCTCGTCCCTGCGCTCAGTGCCGCCCGTGAGCATAGCGTAGCACACGCCAAGCGCATCAAGACTGCGGGCGATGTGGTTAAGGTGCTGTACGAAGGACGAAAATACCAATACCTTATGCCCCTGACAGATGACGTTTTGCAAAGCGCGGATTACTTCGTCGGTCTTGCCAGAGCCGCCGTCGTATGCGTCATCTATTAAATAAGGTGTGCATGCTATCTGTCTGAGCCGTGTGAGCGACTGCAAGACCATCACAGTGGATTTTTCAAAAATGTCCTGTGCCATGATTTCGAGGATGGAATTGCGCGTGCGCGACTTCTCCGCCTCGTAAATCTTCTGCTGCGGCTCGGTCATCTCGCAGAGGATGGTCTGCTCCACGAGGTCGGGCAAGTCCTGCAAGACTTGTTGCTTGGTGCGGCGGAGCATGAAAGGCGAGATGATGCCTTTGAGTTTTTCGGCAGTGGTGCCGTCTATCTTTTTTTCGATTGGGCTTACATAATACCTCCTGAACGACGAGAGGCTGCCGAGCAATCCAGGGTTGATGAAATTGATCTGCGCCCAGATGTCAGACAGCGAATTTTCGAGCGGAGTACCGGTCAAGGCGAGTCGGTGGCGGCATTTGAGCTCCATAATGCTCTGATAAGTCTTGGACGCGGGATTTTTGATGGTCTGGCTTTCGTCGAGCACTATATAATTAAAGGTGTACGCCGAGAGATACTCAATGTCGTTGCGCAGAGTGGCGTAGCCTGTAATCACAATGTCGTACAATGGGAACGCCTTGATATGCTCGAGCCTATTATTACCGGTAAATTCCAATATCTTCAGGTGCGGCACGAATTTCTTGGCTTCGTTCACCCAGTTGTATATCAATGATTTAGGCACAATCAACAGTGTCGGTATCTTCTTATGAAACGAAAACAGACCTTCCGTCATATCGTCAGCCTCCATCGCAGGGCTATCGGCAAGCAGGCTGAGCGTGCAGAGCGTCTTGCCAAGTCCCATATCGTCGGCAAGGCACGCGCCAAAACTGCAATCCCTCATCATCTTGAGCCAATTGAAAGCCGTCATCTGGTACGGTCGGAGAGTAGCCTTCACGAGCGATGGCTGGCGGAGTGGGATTTGGTCAAAATTGGCGAGTTTTTCACGTAAGTAATCGATGCGCTCCCCTACCCTGCCGTCAAGCGGCAACATCTCGAGCGCGGAATATTGGTAGGCGTGGAGCTGTATGCGATTGTCCTTGCGATTGACCTCGCAAGCGCGAAACAGCCCTTTGTACCGCTCAAACCATTCGTCGGGCAGGATGATTATAGAGCCGTCGGGCAGCTTATATTCGTGTATGTCGTTGAGTATGTATGTCCTCAATGCAATGAAAGGCAATTCCTGATTGTCCAATCGGACAGTGGCATAGATGTCGAACCAGTCGTTGGTGCATTGATAGGTGAAGTCGAGCTTGATGCTGCCGGTATAATAACGCCGCGCCGCATCCTTGATATCGCTCTCGATGCCCGCCTTGGCAAGTAGCTCTCGATTGTTGGCGATGGCACTGACGGCACAGTCGTACTGAAATTTTGGCAGATTGGAATAATGCTTGACCCTGTACGAGCCGGGACGCTCCCTGCCGCCAAAAATCTCCGCCGCAGCCGCCTCCACTTCAGCCTCATACTGCATGTCGCGGACAAATTTTTCAAAGTAGTAATCGCCATCGTTCTCAAAAAACTTGACGCTAATGGTGTTTTGGCTCGCAGGCTCAAAATCGATGTCGTCGTACCTGAATTTCAGACAGATGACCGCGCCGCCGGTGATGTCGCTTTCCACGGAGACCACCGCCTTGCGCTTGGGATTCTGTTGCAATATGCGGAAGCCCTTGGCATTTACTATGGCATTGGTGGCTATGGTATTTTTCACAAACTTCTTGTAATATTCGAGTTCGGCGCGTTTGGGTACCAAGATGCAATCCTTGTCCACGAAGGGCGTGAGTTTATTGGCATTGATGTCAGAAAAGCGCATCAACTTCCTATCTATCAAGATATTGCACGGCGAATCCGACAATACTATCACATCCTTCTGGCGCAATGGAATCTCCTTGCCGCAGCAATTGACGGTAAGATAATAACTTGTGCCCTCGTCGTCGCGGTCAAAATTGAATACGGCATGCGCACGCTCGGGCATCACCTTGACTTCGTCCTCGGGCAGCACGGCTCGGATATTAGGGCTTATATAATAAATCTTGACGCCATTGTCGATGCAGAGGTCGAGAATCTGCTCCACCATACGGTCGGTGACGTCGGTGCTGTTGCCGAGCTGTTTTTTAAGGAGATTTTCGCAACGGTACGACAGTTCGCCGATTTTCTTCTGATAATCGGTGTATTGATGCTCGCTGCCCTTGATGTTTTCGGGCGAGACCCTCATTTGAAACTCAAGCACGTCGCAATCCTTGCTCTTTTGCACCATAAAGGGGAGCAGGATGTGTCCCGACTCTGAGTAGTAGCGTATTATGACTATAAAATCCAAAATTCAAATTTTTTTTCAAAGGCGCAAAAGTAAGAAAAATCAGCGAGAAATACAACAGAATGGGGATTTTAACATTTATTAGCAGGCACTGTCTCATTTTTTTTATACTTTAGTGCCGTAAAATAATCAATTAACGTATAAAACACAAACAATGAAATCAAAATTAGTTGCATATTTGCTGTGGTTTTTCCTCGGATACCTTGGCATCCACAAATTCTACTTAGAACAATGGGGATGGGGAGTGATATACCTCTTTACGGGAGGCTTGTTCGGCATTGGCTGGCTCATTGACCTATTCATCCTTGCAACGCAAGTGGACAATTACAACCTAAAGCACCCCAACGTAAGATATTAAACTATGGCACTCATCAAGACACTCAACGGCAATACGCCGCAATTTGGCAAAAATATCTGGCTCGCCGACAATTGCACCATCATCGGCGACGTCGTAATGGGCGACGACTGCAACGTATGGTTCAACGCTGTGATACGCGGCGACGTGCACAGCATCCGCATCGGCAACCGTGTCAACATCCAGGACAACGCCTGCCTGCACGCCACCTACAAGACATCGCCGCTCAATATCGGCAACAATGTCTCCATCGCCCACAATACCGTGGTGCACGGCTGCACCATCAAGGACAACGTGCTCATCGGCATGGGCGCAATAGTGATGGACAACGCCGTCATCGAAGACAACTGCATCGTTGCCGCCGGAGCCGTCGTTACCCAAGGCACCAAGACCGAGCCGGGCGGAGTGTATGCCGGATGCCCCGCAAAAAGAATCAAGGACACCGACGAGCGTCTCCAAAAAGACCTCATCAACCGCATTGTCGATAATTACGCGATGTATGCCGATTGGTACAGATAATAATTAACAACAGGACAATACAAAAAGCAATGGGAAAGTCAGGCAAAGAAATCAAAGTAATAGACTGGGGAGCCATCATCAGGAATTTCCTCTGGGATTTTGTGCTACTTACCGTACTGCTTATCAACCTGTTGCTGCTCTGCTGGGACTGGATATACTCGATACCAAGCGTGATGGCGTTTTTCCAGGAATCTGCGCCGACATTCTACAATTTTTACAACCCGCTTCACGTCAATATCCAGACCGTTGACCTGGTGTTCATCACCATTTACCTGATAGACATCATTGTCGGATGGTGCATATCTGTATTCAAGAAGAAGGAACGATTCTACAAATATCCGCTGTCGCATTGGTACGACATCATTGGCTGCATACCTGCGGGTTCGCTGCTATTCTTCAGGCTGCTGAGGGTGGTATCGATATTCATCAGGCTATCCAAGAAGAAATTGGTGAACCTCAGCAAGATAGCACTTTTCAGGAAGTTAATCAAAATTTACAATATCATCCTTGAAGAGATTGCCGACCGAGTAGTGCTCAATATCCTCGGCGGCATCAAGAGCAACGTGCGCTCAGGTATGCCCGTAGCCAAGGAAATCATCGACAAAATAGTCCTGCCGCACAAGGACGCCATCACGTCGCTGCTGCTCAGCAAGGTGCGCGACATCGCCAAACACGAATACGCCGCCCACAAATCCGACATTGCCGACTACATCAAGGCAAGCAGCCGCCGCGCCGTGGAGGGCAACAAGGAACTCGCCCGCCTGAAACTCATCCCCGTGGTCGGCAACCAAATCACCGACACCATCTCAAAATCGGTGTCACAGACCATTGTATCGGTAGTGGACAACGTAGTATCCGACACACTCTCCAACGACGGGCAAGAAAAACTAAAGGCAATCTCCAACGAAGTGACCACTTTTGCCTTTGAAGACATAGAAAAACAGCTTTCGCCAGTGGTCACCGACATCGTAGTGGAGGCAATAGGCCTCATCGCCCGCGCCGCTGGTGTGCGTCAGTGGAAACTCAACGAAATGCGCGAGCGCATCGCCATCGCCAAAGCCGCCAAAAATCCCGACCAAGAACTCATAGAACGCCTTGAAAACGACTACCAGACATTATTTCTGAACGAATTTCAGAAAAACCTCGGCGAAGATTAGGGCGTGGAGCGCGGGCATCCCTGCCCGCCAATTATTCCATTAACTGTCCCTCGAACAATCGGATGCCCATTGAGAAAATAATATAATGTGCAAAAGGAGAGACACCTTTTTTGAAAAAACTTGACGGAGCATATGTTACCCTGACGCTAACACAATGATTGGTAAACTCCAACGCGCAATCATAACTGAACCGACGCACCAAGAAATCGTCTTTGATATTGACTTTTTTGCGAACGCCACCTATATCATATACCTGACGCTCGCGACAGCCTACGCGAACATTGCCCATCAGCCAAAAAGATAGCTCACTCTTCTTGGTATAGAACCTGTAATGCATCGCAAGGGGGACAGATAAATTGACAACCCTAAGAGTATGCCGTTTAAATTGGTTGACCTCCAAAGACGACGAATCAGCGAATACCCTGCCCGGAGCGGTTTTAAGGTCAAAGGCTTTTTTGAAAGCGCAATGCCAAACCCTCAGCCCTCCGCCAAACGAAAACGCCAACTTCTTGTCGTTGCGAAAAATACCACCATCGAAAATCTCCAAATCACCACCAAAATCCGAATCTAAAAACGTCAAGTCAGGATTGTTGAAACTATAATCCAACGCTGTCCATCCTGTGTAAATTGCACAATAATCATCCAAGCCGTGGTTTGGGCGATTTTCGTATGTCAATATTTTAGTGTTTCCGTTGCTATAAATCATAAAATAAAATGGTATTCGGAGACGGACGTTTACAGGCATTGTATCAATCCAACCATGTTTGAAATCAGGCATCATAGAAACAACCCTCAATGCCTCTGCATCAAGCAACGAATCAGAACTCTGCTCTATTACCGGTTCGCTTTTGGAGCCATCTTTATATATCACAATGGCAACCACAGAATGACCCGTAATGCCATTGCGCCTTGCCTGTCGTGGATATATAGCATTTTTTTTCACAAACCGACTCCATCCCCTTTCGCCCCACCGTCCTCTATATGATATTAAATCAGGGGAAGAAACCCTATTATCTTCACAATCATATATAGTGTCATTTTCTACATTTTGCGCGTACAAAATATCAGTCAACAACACAAAACAAACAATCAATAAAAACCTTGTAATCATTTTTATCTCCTTATCCAATTATAAACCTTTGCCATTAGGCCTTCCTTCACCGTCTCGGCGTCATAATCGGCGATGGAGAACCTTTCGCGGAGTTTGTCGGTGTAACAACTTCTTTTTCAAGTCTGTCTAACTCTGTTTGTTGTGATTTTGTTATGGCCTTGGGTGTTCCACCCGATTGTGCCATGGCGACACCCACATCCAAGACAAATAATAGCAATAATGCAATGGTGTATTTCAT
>JAFXMJ010000524.1 GCA_017530465.1 Bacteroidales bacterium | reverse complement strand
TGTATGCGGTGAGCGCGTATCAGGTGGCGGTAGCGTTTTCTACGGCTGTGAGCGTAATCAAAAACGAATTTTTTTCGCTTGCCAACGATGCCATGCCCTTGTCGTGCAGCAAATTAAAAACAGGCGACAACAATGTTTTCCTGTTGACATTTGACGGAGAATTTGAGTCGGACGCGGTGCAGCGGCTTTCGATAAATGGCGTGGAGACTTCCTTGCACGACCGTATCTCCTGTGAGGTGGCATTTAGTTATCATCGGGCAGTGGAGGGCGACATCCGTATCAACGAGGTTTTGTACAATCCGCAGGTGGGGATGAAACGTTATGTGGAGTTGTACAACAATAGTGGCGGCGATATTTTTCTATTTGGACAAGTGCTGAGCGGCTACACGGCTGAAGGTGTTTTGATAAGGAGTTGCACCATAGATAGGTATTTGATGCTGCCCGCAGGAGGATATGCCGTGGTGTCTGCCGATACGGCGAGCGTGGTGGCCAATTACAATGCAAAGGGCTTGCAGGTGGCAGCTTCGATGTTTCCATCGCTCAATACCGCCAAGGGCTATGTTTCGCTGAGGTCGGCAGAGGGCGTGTCGCTCGATTCCATGTACTACGACAACGCCATGCACGACACCTCTTTGACTGTCTCACGTGGCGTGTCGTTGGAACGGATTGCCTTTAATGTGCCGTCCATGGAGCCAAGAAACTGGGCGTCCGCCTCGGCTCAATTCGGGTATGCAACGCCGGGTTTTGTAAATTCATGCGCGGCAGACACCATCCCCGAAAAACCCGACAATCCAAATATTCCCGACAATCCCGAAGAACCTGAAGAACCCGACAACCCCGACAATCCCGAAGAACCCGACAACCCCGAAGAGCCTGATAATCCAGAAGAACCTGACAACCCCGACACTCCTATTGAACAAGATACGTTGCCGGTTCGTCAGGCAAATTTGGGAGAAATAATCATCAACGAAATTTTGGTGGATGTGAATCCTGTGCCGTTTTCGTTGCCAGCCAAAAAGTTTGTGGAACTTTACAATACTTCTGGTTTCGATTTCGATTTGCGCGGATATGTTTTTCGCGTTGGGGATAACGACTATGAGATTGACGGCGCAAAAATACAAGCCGGTGGATATTTGATTTTGGCGAGCGACACCGCCAATTATCAGCGGTATGGCGTGTGTGCGGCGGCTTTCCAAGAGAGCAAACTCACGGTGGGCGGCAAGCATATCGCGCTTATTAATCGCGACGGCGCGGTGGTGGATTCGCTTACTTATTCTGTGGATTTCTATAACGACAAAGACCGTTGCAACGGAGGCTTTTCGATGGAGCGTCTGGACCCTTACAACTCTTGTACCGGCATCCATAATTGGCACGTGAGCAACGAATTGTCGGGCGGCACTCCCGGACGGCAAAATTCTGTATATAAAATATATGTGGACGATGCCGCGCCAAGTCTTACAGGTTGCGAACTTGTGGGCAACAATACTTTGCGGCTCTTTTTTACCGAAAATATCGACAGCGTGGATTTCTTGGTGGGCGGCGCAAAACCGTTGCAATCTTCTATCGACGGACAGTGTGCCGTGCTTACAATGCCAAGACCATTGCAATCTGGTATCACAGCCGTAAAAGGTCGCGCCATTGATGTTTGCGGCTCCGAATCTGACTTATTGACGGCTGATGTGCGCTATACTCCGCTAACTATTGAGAGTGTATATGCTGTGAGTTCATACCAGGTCTTAGTAAAATTTTCTACGGCGGTGAGCATGGTGGAAAACGAATTTTTTACACTTCAAAATGGTGCGATGCCGTCGCTCAACGAGCCTATCAACGACGATGGCAACAGCATTTTGTTGACATTTGCCGACGATTTCGCGTCCGATTCCCAGCAACGGCTCACAATAAAAGGTGTAGAAAATAATATTCACGACCGTATTGACAATCAAGATGTTACGTTCTGTTATCATAGAATCAAGGAGGGCGACTTGCTCATCAACGAGGTGTTGTATTATCCCGCAGTAGGCATGAAACGTTATGTGGAATTGTACAACCGTAGCGGCAGCGACATTTACCTGTTTGGGTTGGTTTTGAGCGGCTATATTGCGAGCGGCGACTTGCTAAGGAGTTGTATTGTGGACGGTTATGCGATGTTGCCCGCCGGAGGATTCGTGGTAATCACAGCCGATACTGCGAGTGTCGCGCTCAATTATAATGCAAAGGGTTTGCTATTGGAAGCGTCAAGATTCCCATCGCTCAACACTTCCAAAGGCTATATTTCGTTACGTTCTGCGGACGGCGTGCTGCTCGATTCTGTGTATTACGACAATGCGATGCACAGCACCCTTTTAACAAACAAGCGCGGTGTGGCATTGGAGAGGATTTCTGTGGATGCGCCGTCTTTGGACAACGACAACTGGTCTTCCGCCTCGGAACTTTACGGATTTGCAACGCCGGGGTTCGCCAATTCGTGTGCCAAAGATGCTGACGGCAACACAATCGATAATAACGACAATCCTCATAATCAGGACATTGTGCATACCAACAGTTCCGATGTCGTTATCATAGAAAACCGTCTTATGCGTCCTGGCGATTCCGACAAGGAGTTTAAGATGACCTTCGATTTTCACCGACAGACCGACCCGCTGCTGAGTGTTGCCGTTTACGATGACCATGGACGTGAGGTGCGTTGCATTGCGTCCGAGATGTTGGCATATCCGAGCAGCAATGTTGTTTGGGATGGTAGGGATAGGCATGGTTCGCTATGCAAATCGGGAATTTATGTGGTGCTAATCAAGGCCGTGGACGATACAGGATGGTCGTTCACGCGGAAAGAGGCGTGTGTGATTGGTAATTTCAGATAGAGTTGGAGTGCGGGCTTCCAAGCCCGCTTACAAAAAAAATCAGAACGACGACAAGAAGCCAACGCCTATATACATGCCGCCCTGCACATTGCGGGTAACAAATGCGGAGAATACCCTCTCGTAATACGTCACAAAGTCGATGCCGATGCCAAGTGCGCCGAGGAATGAGCCGCTCATATTGTTGTTGTAGATGGCGTCGTCGTCCTGCGGGGTGGTGTAGCCCGCGTTGGCGAAGGCGTTGAGATACACTGCATAGTGTATCTTGTTGAACTTCTTGGCTGGCAGCCATTTAAGATGCAATATGTGCTGGC
>JAFXMJ010000523.1 GCA_017530465.1 Bacteroidales bacterium | reverse complement strand
GTTGTCAACGCCATCTTCCTCGACCCTGACAACGTGATATACTCCACCGCCGACCGCAACTCTTATCACCTCAACATCAAGACCGAGACGAGGTGCAAGTTGAGTTCGTATGGCGAAATTGCCAAAGCCGCCTGCATCACGATGGACGCCAAAAAAATCGTGGTTGCATACGAAGGCGGGCGCATTGTTGTGCTCGACATCAAGGAGCCAAACGGCAGGTTGATTAGTTCTTTGAACCTGAAAACCAAATTGTTAGGAATGTGTTGTTCGCCCAATAGTAATGACGTTTACATCCTCACCGCCCGCAGCGAACTCTACAAATGGAGCATCAAGGAAAATCGTCAGCGGATGATATTTCCAAACACGGAACAACACGCCTCGTGCATCGTTGCCATACCCGACAAGCGTCAGGCTGCTGTATGTTTCAGCAACGGCAACATCGAGTTTGTGGATATGACCACTGATACAAAGGCAGATGCGATGCTCGGCGGACACGCTGAATTTCAGGAGGCCATCTATGACACCAAGACCGGTTACCTGATGATTTCGAGCCTCGACAAGCGCATCACGGTCATCAAGACGCGCTCCATCGCCGAGAAGCCGGTGGTCATCGAGGAACATTCGCTCAACCGTTCCAACATCCTGAGCATCGGTTTGGCAAGCAACAACACGATATACGCCCTCACGGAGGACAATGAGATACGGTATTTCAATCTCGACATCAAGGCAAATGTCGCCGAGATTGAAAAGCAGATGCCGCCGCCATTGAAACAGGAGGAACTCGAACTGATACTTGGACGCGACTTCCTCAATAATTTTTAAACTTTTTGTAACGTAGATAATGAAATGAGTTTCAGCACGTCAGACATATTATTTATAGTAATGATTGCAGCAGTGGTGACGTTGATACTAATCTGCATACTCCAACGTGTCACTATCCGCAATCGCATCGACCGTGCCGTGGACAACGAGCACCGTCGCAATGCGGGCGAGATACGTGACCTCAATGCCGATTTGCAGCGTTTTATGTATCTCTATAACGACCTCAAAGCATCCAAATCCGCCGAACTGCCTGATGCTCAGCCCGTATTGCCAGCCGACGCCGTGTCGTTGCAAGACGCTGGCGACATTATCCTTGCGCAAAAAAAACTCGAAGCCGACAAGGAGGAACTCTCTGTCCGCAACCAAAAACTGTGGGAGATGTCGCTCTCCATCCAAAAGGAGAAACAGCACATCCAGCTCCTCAAAAACGACATTGAAGAAAAACACAAAAACATCACTGACTCAATCGCTTACGCCAAGCGAATCCAGGACGCCGTAGTGCCGCGCACCGAGATTTTGCGCGATGCCTTGCCCGATTATTTCCTGTTTTGGCGGCCCAAGGAGACCGTGAGCGGCGATTTTTATTGGATGAAACGCGAGGGCGACATCCTGATATTCACTATTGCCGACTGTACGGGACACGGCGTGCCGGGTGCGTTTATGAGTATGATGGGCGTTGCTTTCCTCAACGAAATCTGCGCCAAGATTGATGAATCGGTGCAGCCGTCAGACGTTTTGGAGCAGCTTAGGTCGTTGGTAATCACCACATTGAAACAAAAAAACGAGGACATCCTCGAACCCAAGGACGGTATGGACATTGCCCTCTGCATATTGAACCTGCGGACTCGCGTCCTTCGTTTTTCAGGTGCTAACAATCCTATGTACCTCGTCCGCGACGGCGAACTCACCGAATATCGCCCCGTCAAAAATCCCATTGGCTTGTACCCAAAGTTGTTGAATTTTGAGACTGTTGAGATACAGACTCAGCCTGGCGACTATGTTTATATGTTTTCCGATGGCTATGCCGATCAGTTTGGTGGCGAAATTGGCAAAAAGATGTCCTACAAGCGTTTCAAAGGCGTTCTCACAGACATTTGCAAACGTACTTTGGTAGCCTCTGAACAAGAAAAAATGCTTGCCGACTTCCTTGACGAATGGCGAGCAGAGTTTATGCAGATGGATGATGTGTTGGTAGGCGGTTACAAGATGTAATTCAAAATCTGCATTTTTTTCCGAAAAACAATTAAAAATTGCAAAAAAAAATGTGTGTATATCACGAAAAATATCTATCTTTGCAGCGTGAAATAATATATAAACAAATAAACCAGTAAAATTTAATGGCAACAACAGCAGATTTGAAAAACGGACTCTGTATCAATTTCAACAATGACATTTATACAGTGGTAAGTTTTCAGCATGTAAAGCCCGGCAAAGGTCCGGCATTCGTGCGCACCCGCCTCAAGAGCCTTACTAACGGCCGTGTGTTGGAGAATACGTTCTCTGCGGGTCACCAAATCGACATCACGAAAATCATTCGTCGTCCCTACCAGTACCTCTACAAGGACGGCAACTCATACGTGTTCATGCAGCAGGAGACCTTCGAGCAGATCAACGTACCTGAGGAGCACATCGAAAACCCTGACCTCTATCTCGACGGTCAGAATGTGGAGATTGTGATTCAGGAGGAGACCGACAACATCCTCACGGTGGAGCTTCCTCCGTTTGTGATTATGGAAGTTACCTACACTGAGCCTGGTCTCAAGGGTAATACCGCAACCAACGCTCTCAAGCCCGCCACTGTGGAATCTGGCGCAGAAATTCGCGTGCCGCTTTTCATCAACCAGGGCGACAAGATTAAGATTGACACTCGCGACAGGTCATACGTCGAGAGGGCCAACTAAAAGTTTGTACTATCATCCAATCATAATTGGGAAACCTGCCCGCCATGTTGTTACATTTTTGGCAGGTTTCCTTGTATTAAAAAAGCATAGTTATGTCTGACGGAAAGGCACTTAACAAGTTACGGTCGTTCAACTTCAAGTTGAAGATGCTGTTGGAGGTCACCAACAACATTATCACCAATATGCCTGTTGAGCAACTAATAGATCGTTTCCACACTATGCTTGCCAAAGACCTGAAAATCAACAAGGTACTCATCTATATTTTTCAGGAAAACACTTGGAAAATCATCCTCAAGTACGGCGTTACGCCCGAAGATTACGAACAAATTGATCCTGACACAGATTTTCAGAGTATCAAGGACATCGCTGTAGTCTATTCCGGCAGCGACCCGAAGTTTAGCGCGTTTGACTTTGTGATTCCTCTCTACAACGACGACAAGATAATCGCCTATATGCTTATGGACGATTTTGATGCCGAGGATGATGGTATGTCGCCGTCAATCAGGAACTTGCAGTTTTTCCAGACACTCACCAACTTTATCATCGTTTCCATCCAAAACCACCGCCTTGTGGAGGAGAATATGAAACAGGAACGTTTCAAGAAGGAGATGGAGATGGCGGCGCAGATGCAAAATATGCTCGTGCCGCAGACTGATATTTTTGCCAATGACAAAAGGCTTTGCGTTGAGGCGTTCTATATGCCTCATTTCCAGGTAGGTGGCGATTATTACGACTTCGACTACCTCAGCAAAGACGAGATGTTTTTCTGTATTGCTGATGTTTCGGGCAAAGGTATGTCGGCGGCGATATTGATGAGCAATTTCCAGGCGAGCCTCAAAGCCTTGTTTGTTCCCGATATGGATTTGAAGAC
>JAFXMJ010000056.1 GCA_017530465.1 Bacteroidales bacterium | reverse complement strand
GGTGGCCGATAGCGATAGTGCACTTGGTGTTGCTGCCGTTTTTTGGCATCTGGGCGTGGCAGTATAGGCGCGGGTTCATCACGATGAAGCGTCAATGGAGATTCCGCCGCGAGCGCAACAAGGGTCTTGCCGGTATGGAAGACCTCAGAAACAGAATATTTGACAAATTGGATAACATTTTAAGCAAGAATAAATGGAAAAAAGAGTTGTAATAACAGGTATGGGCATATACTCGTGCCTTGGCAAAAACCTTGACGAAGTAAGGGATTCGCTATATAACGGTGTGTCGGGCATCATCCTCGACCAAGAAAGGAAGGAGATGGGATTCCGCTCCGGCTTGACTTCCCATTTGGATTCGCCCGACTTGAAGGCGCAACTTTCCCGTGCTCAGCGCGTCTTTATGCCCGAACAGGCTAAGTACGCCTACGTGGCTACCGTGGAGGCTCTCCGCAATGCCAAAATCGATCAGGATTACCTCGACAAAAACGATGTAGGTCTTCTCTATGGCAACGATTCGAGCGCGGAACCCGTATATAAGTCTGTTGAGACTATGCTCCGCAAGAAAAACACCACTCTCATCGGTTCGGGCGGCATTTTCCAATCGATGAACTCGACCGTTACTATGAACCTCGGCTGCATTTTCCACCTTCGCGGCATCAATCTCACCGTGTCGGGCGCGTGTGCGTCGGGCAGCCACGCCATTGGTCTCGGCGCGTTGCTCATCCGCAACGGATTGCAGGATATGGTGGTCTGCGGCGGTGCTCAGGAGGTCAATCCATACGCCGTGGGCAGTTTTGACGGCATCAGCGCATTCTCCACACGTGAGGACGCGCCCACCAAGGCTTCACGCCCGTTTGACCGCGACAGGGACGGTCTCGTGCCGGGCGGCGGCGCAGCCACTGTTATCATCGAGGATTACGACCACGCCGTCAAGCGCGGCGCGCCCATCATTGCGGAAGTATTGTCGTGGGGATTTTCGTCCAATGGCGACCATATCTCGTCGCCCAACGTGGCAGGTCCCGCCAAATCGCTCGAAAACGCTATCAAGGCTGCCAACATTCCGCTCTCTGAGATTGGTTATGTGAACGCACACGCCACTTCCACCCACATCGGCGACACCAACGAGGCTAAGGCCATCGACCAAATTTTTGGAAGCCACAAGCCCTACGTTACCTCCACAAAGTCCCAGACAGGCCACGAAATGTGGATGGCGGGCGCGAGCGAGGTCATATACTCGATGTTGATGATGAAGAACGATTTTGTGGCTGCCAACCTCAATTTCGAGAACCCCGACGAGGATTCCGCCAAACTCAACATCCCCGGCGCACGTGTCTCCACACACTTCGACACCTTCCTCTCCAACTCCTTCGGCTTCGGCGGCACCAATTCGACGCTGATTGTAAGGAACTTGTAATTGATTATGGAGCGCGGGCATCTTGCCCGCCCAAACAATAAAAGAACCGAGTTGGCGACAATAATTTTTCGTTGTTGCCAACTCGGTTTTTTCTTGAAATTCCGCAATGCTACTGCGGATTTTTATTGAAAATCTGCAATTGCGCTGCGGATTTTCATGTTTTTTTATGATTATTATTTGTCAAAACTGCCATTTTTTACCCAATTTTGACAACTTATCCAAAAAATTATTTGTCAAATTAATACTTATTAACATAATTGTGGCTGTAAGATGTGTCTGTCAAAAATGCGGTTTTACACCTTTTTTCTGCCAATCCTGCATTTTAAGAAAAAATAATTTGCCGTATTGAAAAAAAAATACGAAATTTGCACCCGAGAAAATTTTATATTAACATTATTGCATAAAAATGGAAAAAAACGAACTCATAGCAAAGATGAACTCCGTCCTTGCTAACGAATTTGAAGTAGAAGAAAGCACGATTACCCCCGATGCCAACATCAAGGAGACTTTGCAGCTCGACAGCCTCAGCCTCGTTGATATGATTGCCCTCGTTGAGGAGGAGTTCGGCGTGGAAATCAAGGGTCAGAGCGTTGGTCAGGTGAAGACTTTCGCCAACCTCTACGATTTTGTTTACGACAAACTCAACGCTTAACAGCCGGTATCGATGTCAGCAACTGTGATGTATTCAGGCGACGAAATCAAGACCTTCATCCCGCAGCGCGAGCCTATGCTTATGGTGGACAAATTGTACACCTGCGACGAGGCGTCTGTGGAAGCGGGCCTCACAGTGTCCCCCGACAATATCTTCGTATATGACGGGGGACTCTTTTCTGAGGCTGGAATGATTGAGCACATCGCACAGTCGGCGGCGTTGTTTGCCGGCTACAACGATTGGATCAACCATCGTCCCATTGTGCTCGGCTACATCGCCGAAATCAAAAAATTTGCCCTCGCTGCCACCGCGCACGTGGGCGATACGCTCGTATCGAGGCTCAATGTGGTGTCGCAGGCGATGAACATTACGCTTATGGACGCCACTACAACCATCAACGGCAATGTGGCGGCCTCGTGCAAGATCAAGATTTTTATGGACAAGAAGAAATAGATGGAGACGCAGGGCAACAACACACAAGACCTGAGCGTCTCCTTTGAATTTCAAGTGCCGTTCTATGACCTCGACGGCATCCAGATGGTCTGGCACGGCAACTACGTGAAGTATATGGAGGACGCCCGCGAAAAGTTTGGGGCAAAGTACGGGTTTGAGTATCTGCACATCTTCAATAGCGGCTACCTTGCGCCCGTCGTCGATATGCACATCAAGTACCGCAACTCGGCTCGCATCAGCGATACGCTCAGGATGACAATCACTTACATCCCCACACGCGCCGCCAAGATGGTGTTCCGCTACGAAATAGTACGTCCATCCGACAACGCCCTCATCATCGAGGCGGAGACTACGCAACTCTTTGTGTCGCGCTCCGGCGAATTTGAACCCGCCAACCCCGTCTTTTACGCCGAGTGGAAGGAGCGTTGGAATGTGGGCGGCGCATTGTCAAAGTGAAAATTACATTATAAAAAAATGCTTGTAAAAGATTTTTATACAATAGACGGCAAGGAGGCGCAGGAGGACGGCGCAGTAGTTTACAGTGTGTCGCTCAATGCGGCTCACGACGTTTATAAGGGACATTTTCCCGAGCGTCCGATAACCCCCGGCGTCTGCAACATCCAAATGATCAAGGAACTCGCCGAGGATTCGTGCGGACGTGCATTGACATTGACGGCGATAGACCGCTGCCGCCTTACCGCTATGGTAACTCCCGACGGCTCGCCAAAACTCAATATCAAGGTGCAGTTGGTCGATACCAAACTTTCCGCAACTATTTTCCACGAGGACACCACTTATATGACGCTTTCCGGCACGGTGGTGGAGAGGAGAGATTAAAGAGGAAAGATTAAAGTGGAAAGTCTTGAAGATTAAAGATTAATGTTTGGAGATTACCGTTGATGAACAGTTACGATGCAGCGATAATTGGAGCGGGCTTGGGTGGCCTGCAATGTGCATACATCCTTGCCAAAAGGGGTATGAAAGTGGTTGTTGTGGAGAAAAACCACCTTCTTGGCGGCTGCATTCAGACTTTTACGCGGCGCGGTAAGCATTTTGACACGGGATTCCACTACGTTGGCGGATTGGACGACGGTCAGCCGTTAAACATTCTGTTCCAACAGTTTGGACTTATGGATTTGCCGTGGGTAAGGCTCGATGCCAACGGTTTCGACGAGGTGATATACGGTGGCAAGTCGTACATGATTCCGACGGGCTTCTCCAATTTTCGCGAGCGCATGAAGGGCTTTTTCCCCGGCTCGGCTACTGAGATTGATTCTTATTCGGATTTCTTGGAAGGCGTTGCGACAGACATTTTTGGCAGTTTTCTCCGTGCGGGCGACGGCAATATGTCCGAAGGCTCGCTGTTTTCGCGTGGCGCATACGATTTTCTTACATCCACAATACACGATACAACGCTGCAAAACGTACTCTCCGGCACGTCGCCAAAGTTG
>JAFXMJ010000522.1 GCA_017530465.1 Bacteroidales bacterium | reverse complement strand
GAAACACCGTGGCTATTTCTTTTTCCAAAATATCCACGGTGTCAATTTTTTATTTTCTTAATTCGTTGACGTACTTGTCGATGTCCTGTTTTGTAACAATGTTGCCGTCCTTGTCAACACCTATCTCAAATGGGATTCCGTAAATATTGAACTTTGAAGAAAGAAGGCTCCACTCGTCGTGCGACACGAAAATATGCTCACCGTGAATGTTATTTTCCTTCATCCATTTTTCGGCTCCTTCACGCGGACTATCCCGCTCGTCGCAAATGTAGAGGAAGCGGACTGGATAATCTTTCAGACGTTCCACCTTTTCGCGATCCTGCAACATACCGGCACGGCAAGGCGCACAGCCCATTCCCCAAAAATCAATGTAAAGCGCGTTGCCTTTGTAAGCGTCGATGATGCGTTGGAAAATTGAGTCTGCCTCTGGCGTGTATTTAGCGTCAACAATTGCCTTAGCCTCCTCTTTAACAACGTATTGACGGTAACGATCAAGAGCGTGATGCGCCACAATTGGATTTTGGAAGAAGGGAATCGCAGCGGCAAACAATGCAGCCACTTGGTCGGGGGTGTAAGTAGTTTGGTCGCTATTAATTTCTTCAAAAAGGAAACGACAAAGAACAATCTGTTGCATCATTGTGATGTTTTTGAGACCATACAACGATTGAACGGTCTTCATTGCAAGTTTATAATAGTCTGCAATAGTCAGCAACGAATCATCACGCATTGCGAGCAAACGCTTGTGTGTGTCAGCATCATAAAGACGCGGCAACGTAAACTTTGATTTGTAGGCGGCATCATCTTCGGGTTCTGAAACGTAGGAATAAGTAGTCGCAAGGAAAAACTTATTAGCCATAAACAAGATGTCGGGCATTATGTAATATTCAATGCTATTGACAACGAAATCCGACTGATGAACCGCAAACAACATTGCGGGATTGTCGAGCAACCATTTTTCACGACCTGCCAAAAAGTCGTAATACTCGTCAAGTTTTGCCTTTGTCGCATTGACAACAAAGTGCGATATATTGTCGCGATAGTTGCTCATCGTTGCATAAAACGGCTCTGCAAGCAAACTTGCGCCCAAAACATCCTTGACGTAGGCACTCGTATTGGCGGGCAGGGGCAGACGGTCTGCCTCGATGTCTGCAATTATGTCGTCAATGTACTTCACCATCCGCTGTTTCCACGCAGGAATGTCATCCTTGGACATACCCCTAACAACCAATTCGCCGTCGCCAAAGTAGTGTTTTCTCAATTCAATCCAAAGCCTATTGATGTCGGTACTCGTGCCGCTGCCAACAAACGACAAACCATTTGGATATTCTTGCACTGCGTCCTTAGTGATTTCCACTGTGTCGCTCACGGCAATGAACACGTTGCCAACATCCCTCACATAAACACCCTGCGAGTGTGGCAGACGAATGACGGCTTCAAAAGTGCCGTCGTCTGCAACGCGAATGTCCTGCACATCCTCCTCCCTTGTGAAATGGTTGAATGCGGTTACGGAAATGATGTTCCACTCGCCCTGCGGCTTGTTGAGAACCTTGCCTTTGAGTACCGCCGTTCCGCTATGAAACTGATACTCGTCGATAGACTGCGCCGCCACCGTCATACAGACGAGGACAAGCAACAAAGTAATGATGATTTTTCTTTTCATGTTTTTATTGTTTATGTTTTGTTTACTATATTGACAACCGATGTCGCATAATATTACAGTCAAAATGCATAAATTAACACACTTTAACATACAAAGATAAAAAAAAAATTTCAGAACCAACAACCTGGAAAATTTTAGGCGGATTTATAAATGGAAGTCAGCGATTTTTAGTATCTTTGCAGCAAATTAAACACTCATTTAAAAGCAATGAAAAAGTTTTTTAAATTCTTCTTCCTCGTCATCGGCATCGTGGCGTTGCTGTTGACTGGATATTGGGCATACCACCATTTTTTGAAACCCAAAAGCAGTGTGGAGGCTTTTCAGGCAGTGCCAGACAACGCAATCTTCGTAGCCGCCACCACAAACCTCACCAAGGCTTGGAACGACCTGAGCAAGAGCAACTTTTGGGCGTATTTGAAGACAACGGAATATTTTGCCGACTTGGACGAGGACATCGCGCTCGTTGACGAGTTTCTCAACGAAAACGCCTTGACAAGCAAAATGTTGAAAAACCGCGAGTTGCTGATAGCGGGTCTCGAAGCCGCCAACAACACTTGGGACATGGTTTTTCTCGCTGATTTGCAGGAGTTTTCGCAATATTTTGACGAATTGTCGGGTTCACTGAAACTCATTAGCGGCTACACAACCACGGAAAGCAAATATTCGTGCGGCGGCGAAAACGGCAACACCTATATAATATACACGATGAGGGACAAGAAAGACTTGTCGTTTATGATACACATCACCCTCGCCGACAACTTGCTGATTATCAGCCTCGACAAGAAACTTATATTCCAAGTCCTCGAAAAATTCAACAACGGCTATTGGACTTCCAACGAGAACTTCCGCCTTGTGAGCAACGACCTTACAGGCACCAACTTGATAAAACTTTTCCTCAATTACAAGCGCGTCCCAAAACTCTACTCGATGTACTCCACCGAGCCGAGCGAATCGATGGATATGCTCTCGCAATCGCTTGTATATTCGGTACTTAACCTCGACCTCTACGACGACGAAATCATCTTGACAGGCAATACTTCCCTCGATTCGGTATATTCGTACCTCCGCGCATTCAGCAACGTAG
>JAFXMJ010000521.1 GCA_017530465.1 Bacteroidales bacterium | reverse complement strand
GCAAAAGTGCCGAGGTCGGTCTGATATTCGTCGTGGTCGGAGAGGTTGGTGTGGTCGCTACAAATCACAAAAATCGTATTCGAGTACCACGGCTGGCGACTCGCAGTCTCAAAAAACTTGCGGATCGACATATCCGTATATCTGATACACTTGTGTATCAAAAGGTTGCCCTCGGGATAATCCGCCTTGTACTTTTCGGGGATTTGGAAAGGATGATGGCTGCTCGCCGTGAATACCGCCGTCATAAAAGGCTCTTTCATCTTCGACATCTCGGCGGCGTAAAACTGCAAAAACGGCTCGTCCCAGATAGCCCAATACCCGTCGAACTCCGCCTCGCCGCCAAATTCGGGGGCTTCGTCAAACTCCGTGCGGCCATAATATTTTTGGAAACCAGTCGCATTTGCAAAAGCCTCAAAACCCATACTACCGTTCTTTGCGCCGTGGAAAAACGCCGTCTGATAACCCTCCTTGCCAAGTTCCACGGCTATGCCATCGAGATGGTTGAGCGATGCGGGCGTCAGGAAAAACGGCTCCACAAAATACGGAATACCACTCAGGACGCTCGGCATACCGTCAATGGACTTGCGACCGTTGACAAAACTCTGCTGGAAAATCAGCGACTTTTGCGCCAAACTATCGATAAAAGGCGTGTAGCCCTTGTAGTTGCCGCCTTCCAAATCCTTGTTGTAACAGCCCATAAACTCCCGCGAAAAACTCTCAACTATCAGCACCACAACGTTTTTGCCTTTGTTGCCAGCATTGAGAGAATCCACCACGGGCTTGTGCAGCGGCGTGTAAATCCGCGCCAACGTATCCATCGGATAATATTTGGGATCTACGAAAGGCTTCTTGTTGATGGTCCTGATTATAGAAAACGGCGTATTCAAAATCAACGGTGCCTGAATCGGACTTTTGACATACTGGTTGGCATTGCTGATGGTAATTGGTCGCGTGCTGCGGTCCACGCCGCCACGGATTCCAATTATGGCAAGTATCACCACCGCCGCCATAAAGAATATCCTGAACGTGTAATATTTGATATAACTGATGATATTCCTTTCGGGACGGAAGCACAGCGGATTGCAATACAATTTCCAAATAATCCAAATCAAAACCGCCGCCGCAAGCACCAAATACCACTGGCTCAGAGCCTCCTTGCCGAGAATCCTGCCGATATTGTCCTCGTGCGAAAACTCGTCAAAAACGCTCGCCGTGCTCCTGCGTTGAGTCCATTGGAAATAACGTGCATCCACAAGGTTGGCTACAATTGCCACAGAATTAGGAATTATATAAGCAAACTTGACAATCCACTTGTAAACGCCGTTTTTCTCTTTCCAATGCAGCGGCAGCAACGCCAGCACCAAAAAG
Organism: Bacteroidales bacterium; assembly: GCA_017530465.1. GTDB lineage: Bacteria > Bacteroidota > Bacteroidia > Bacteroidales > UBA3824 > UBA3824. Next base: position 1,436 of record JAFXMJ010000521.1, on the reverse strand, counting down.
AGCAGATTGGTATATATAATCGCCGACGTATCAAATACGAGCGACCCCTTGAACAGCGTCCCAAAATTGTCACCAAACACGCCTTCGGCATAATACGAATGATTGACAGCCAAGAAGATGGCGCGGCACACGAAATACACGACATACATTAGCAGTATGTCCCAGAGCGTCCTAAAAAAAGATTTTGCAAGGCTTGCGTTTTCTGTACGATTGTTCATCTTGATTAATTACAAAAATAATAATAAAACCAATAAGTATTGCCAAACAATTCCTTTGCGCGCTGCGGATTTTTGGCTTCGTTGGACGCTAAAAAACGACCAAACTCATTGAACTTCTGCGTCAAGGCGTTGTTGCTTGCCATCACTTTGTTGAATTCGTCCTTATTGTTGAGGAAAAGATAAAGCAAAATGCCCTCATAAATGTGCGTGCCCAATTCGCCGTCGGGACGGCTGGTGGCAAGGAATCCGTAAAGACGTTTGATGTCCTTCTCCAACAGCAAATGCCCAAGCAAATAGCGGAATAGCTTAGGATTGCTGATATTGTTGGTAAAAAGGCTGTACAAAAATTCGGAACCGGCTGACGGCACAAAAAACTGGTCGTGGTTCATCTCAATCGGCTTAATCTTCCAATCCGCCAACGCCTCGGTGTGCGCGGGGTCGTTGAGATATTGCTCGGCGCGGAGAGCCCACGCACGGTAATAGATAGTGGCTTGGAGTTTCTTTATGTATCTCATTGCCAACTCCTTCTGACCCTTCAAAAGTGCGCACTCGGCGAGTCTTTTGTACATACGCGCCGATTTTTGGGAAGTGTCGTTGCCCTCCATAGCCTCCATCGAGAGCCGCTCGGAGATGTTGAGGAGACCCAGGCGGAAATATATCTCGCTGTTGCAGATGCTCTTGTCCTGCGAATTGATGGTGGACGAGATAAGACCCTCCTTGCCCACCTGAACAAAATTAAACATCTTGGAATCCAGCAAGTTGCGCTCGCACAAAGCAAGATTGAGGTAGCACTGCGACATATAGGTGGAAAACTTTTTTTGCTGAGCCTTGTCCACCTCCTCAATAATACTGCCCCATTGCTTGTACCTCACCATACGGTCTATCTTGTAATCGAGCATATTGCCGGCATCATAATTAGTTGACATATAGAAAATTATTCCAGCGACAGCTGCGGCATACAGCGGAAAACGCACCAAGTTTTTCGCCAAATTAATTTTGATTTTCGACAATATAATGCTGATTATAATAATGGCAACTGCAACGTACCACACGTCACAGCTTTTGCTGGTATAGCGATTGAAATCCACACCCGTAAAAGTACCGTAAAGACTGTCGTCCTGCATTATATTTTTGGTAATTAGCCAGCCAAAAGCCAACACCCCGATATTGATGGCGGGAAACAGGAAGTCTTTTTTGGACAATGATTTCACCGTCAAT
>JAFXMJ010000520.1 GCA_017530465.1 Bacteroidales bacterium | reverse complement strand
GTAATAATTTCTTTTTTTATCGTCCGGCGTATTTGGTGTTATCAGCGACAGAATGCTGTCCACTTTCATTTGGATATAGTCAACCTCCTCCTCTTCCTTGTCAGCGTCTTGTGCAACGGCGGGGAGAGTCGAAAGGATTAATATCAATATTAGTAACGTGTGTTTCATGGGTTCAATGTTTTCTCTTTAAATCTTTTTCTCGTACCTTCTGCAAAACCATGTGTAGCACACAACAGCCATTACCACCATGCCTGCGCCTATCAACGCCGGATAATGGTAACTCGTTGGCTCGCTCTCCACAATCGGCAGACCGCCCGCCCATGCGCCGACGGCGTTTCCAAAATTGAAGGCTATCTGAACCATTGCGCCGCCCATTAGCTCGCCGCCCTTGCTGTGGCGGACAAAGAGGATTTGTTGAGGCGACGAAACGGCGAAAAGGCACGCCACATTGATTACCATCAACGGTATGGCGCACCACGCTATGTGAGCCGCGAAGTGTGTGGAAATCAATGATATAAACAATACAATCACAATGCCCCTGCCCGTGTGACCGGGACCAAAGCGGTCGGAGAGTTTGCCGCCGATGAAGTTGCCAAGCACCATACCCGCTCCGGCAAGCACCATTATAAAAGTCATCATTGATTCTGGTACGAGGGCGAGGTCGGTCATTGTGGGCGAAATATAACTATACCAGCAGAATACGCCGCTATTGCCAAACAATGTGCAGCCAAACACTAACCATGGCGCGAGATGTTTCATAAATCTAAATTCGCCCCTTACGCCGTGGTCGGGCAGTGCGTCGAGGTTGGGCACCCATCGCGATATGCAAAACAATGTGCCCAATCCCCACAACGTCGTGAAACAGAATACGTATCGCCACGACAATGTGGAAGTTATGAATGTGCAGAGCGGATTGCCAATGAGGTTGGCGAAGGTCATTCCCGAACACATTATTGCAATTGCAAAAGCCGCCTTGCCGTCCTTTGAGATGCGGTCGCAGACTATGCTTCCCACGCCAAAAAATGCTCCGTGCGGCGTTCCCTGCATAAATCTGATTATCATTGCCATTACAAACTGCCACCGCGAGCCTTCTTCGGGCAGCGGACAGATAGCCATCAATGCCGCCGACACTGAATAGATGCCCATCAGGAGGTAAAGGATGTTTTTAAGCCGCCACGTCCGCGCAAACAATGCCACTACGGGCGCGCCTACGCACACGCCGAGCGCATACGCCGAAATCAGGTGTCCCGCCTCAGCGATGCCGACGTGAAAATCCGCCGCCATATAGGGCAATATGCCCATCATCACAAATTCCGAAATGCCCAACCCAAATGTGCCAAGGGCAAGGGCAAAGAATGACTTTTTCAATTATGCATTATGAATTATGAATTAACTTGTAAGCAATCGACCCTTTTTGCGGTGTGGCGGGGCAGTGGTCGCGGTCAAACCATTGGGCGTCGGCTATCTCGCCGGGCTGCGGGATGATGTCGCCGCTTTCATATTCTGCCGTGAATCCAAACATCAACTGCGCTGGGAAGGGCCAGCTCTGACTGCCGAAATACTTGATGTTTTTTACCTTGATGCCGGTCTCCTCCATTATCTCGCGGCTTACGGCGTGTTCGATGCTTTCGCCTGCCTCCACAAAACCCGCAAGACAGGTATAGACGTCTTGGTTGCGCTGAGCGTGGCGGGCGAGAAGGATTTTGTCGCCCTTGCTTACGAGCATTATCACGCATGGATTGATGCGGGGGAATATTTGGTTGCCGCATTGGGGACAGTCCATTGCCGTAAACTCTTTGCTTTCAACGAGATGTGCGCCGCAACGTCCGCAATATTGCGCGTCCCTCCGCCATTCGAGCAACGCCTTGGCGCGGGCGATGGGGTAGGTCTGCTCGTCGCTTTGCTCGGCAAAACAGCTGCGGATAGTCACCCACCTGAACCCCTCGGGCAACGGGCGGTATTCGCTGATGCCGAGTACGTTGATGCCATTGGCGGCTTCGGTGTAATGCTCCGCGTCCTGCCAAATCTGCTGAAATTGGTGGATGTCGGCTTCGGTGAGATTGCCGCCGTCGGTGCGCTCCACCATTTCGCGCTTGTTGAAGATATAATTGTGTAAAAACTCCGACATTTTTTATTTATATTATATCAATCCGTTGATTGCAAAATATTTCCACAACGGCGCCACCATCATAGCCTGATGAAATTCGTCGTTTTTCAACATTCGGATTACCTCGTCCGGGTCGGTGAGGCATATCTTGATGTCTTCTGTGGCCTCGAGGTGCTGAGTGGATATGCGCTCCACGCCTTTTGCCACGTAGGTGTGGCTGTAATTGGTGCAAGCTCCCGCATTGGGGCTTATTGTCATCAGGTGCGACCACTCGCCGCCGCCAAATCCCGTCTCTTCGTAGAGTTCGCGCTTGGCGGCTTCCATCGGGTCTTCGCCTGGCTCCACGCAGCCCGCCGGGATTTCCATTGCGGTGAGCCGCTGGGCGTGGCGGTATTGGCGTTCAAGCACATATTTGCCGTCTTTGGTGATGGCTATCACGTTGCAAAACTCGGGATATTCAAGGACATAAAACTCCTTGATTTCCACGCCAGTGGGGAGTTTCACGTGGTCGCGCCTTGCCGTGAGCCACGGACGTCGGTAGAGGTATTCGGATTCCAACACCTCCCACTCCATTGGATCTTTTGGGGTTGCCATTGTTGTTGACTATAATTACTATTTGTGTCCCCAGCTGCTGCCGTCGAAACAGTGGGTGCAGAGCTTGCACTTGGGCAGTCCGATGGCTTCCACGAGGTCGTTGAGTTTTTGGAATTTGAGAGTTGTGAGACCCAGCTCCTTGCGGATTTCCTCCACCATAGCCTTGTATTCGGGGGTGTCGGGGTTGGAGTAGGGAGTGAGATCCATATTGTCGATTTCTTTGGCGCAGGCTTTCCACAGCGGGCCGTCCTTGGTGAGTTCGGTTTCCTCTATGCCTTCGCGCTCGCGTACTCTGGGCGCGATGAGGTGCATGATGGCGCGGAGTGTTGCAAGCTCTGTGCTCGACCGCGAGCGGCTAAAATTGAGAAATTCGCACGGGAACACCAATGGCGGGCAGGCTATGCGCATGTGTACGTCCTTGATGCCACATTCTACGAGGTCTTTCACATTGTCGCGGAGCTGAGTGCCGCGCACGATGCTGTCGTCGAGGAATACGCCCGAGCGGTCTTTTATGATGTCTTCGTTGGGGATGAGCTTCATTTTGGCTACGAGTTCGCGTTGCTTTTGGTTTTGCGGCATGAAGCTGCGGGGCCAGGTGGGAGTGTATTTCACATACGGGCGCATATACGGGATGTGCCTTGTGTTGGAGTATCCGAGGGCGTGACCTACGCCGCTGTCGGGGATGCCAACCACGAAGTCGATTTTTTTCTTGTTGGCGTCGTCGGGGGTGTTGCCGGGTTCGTCGATGTCCGCCTTTGCGAGCATTGCGCCGCATTTGTAGCGCACGGTGTCCACATTGATACCTCCGTCATATACCGATGGCGGGTATCCGTAATAGACCCACAGGAACGAGCATACCTGGCTTTCTTTGAGCGGATGGCTGAGTGTCTGGTAGCCGTCCTTGGTGACCGACACGATTTCGCCCGGGCCGAGGATGTGTACGAGCTTGTAGCCGAGGTTGAGGAATGATGTGGATTCCGACGCCACGCAGTACGATGTGCCGTCCTTGTCTTCCTTCTTGCCGATGACGATGGGTGTGCGTCCGAGCTTGTCGCGTCCGGCGATGATTTGGTCGTTGTAGAGCACGAGCATAGAGCAGGAGCCCTTCACGTTGTCTTGGACTATCTTGATGCCCTCCACGAAGTCGTTGCCCTCGTGAATCATCAGTGCGATGACCTCGGTCTGATTGTAGCCGCCGTCGCTCTGCTCCGAGAACGAAAGGCCTCTGCCGCCCATCAGTTCGTTGGCGAGTTCCTCTATGTTGTTGATTTTGGCGACGGTAGCCACGGCGTAAGTGCCGATGCTGTTGCGCCTGAGGATGGGTTGCGCGTCGGTGTCGGAGATACATCCAATGCCCGAACATCCATCGTAGGTCTGGATTTCGTCGTTAAATTTGGTTCTGAAATAACTGTTTTCAAGGTTGTGGATGTCACGGTGATACGTGCCCGAATTGTTGTTGTATATGGCAAGGCCGCCGCGCTTGGTGCCTAAGTGGGAGTGGTAGTCGGTGCCGTAAAACACCTCGTCCACGCATCTTGAATGGGAGACAACTCCAAAAAATCCGCTCATTATTGTTGGTGATTGATTATGATTGTGTTTTGATTTTCGTTGCAAAATTAGCAAAACGCGGCAATTGTGCAAAAGAAATAAATATTAATTTTAAGATAATTTTTTCGGTGTCAATTCCAAAAAAATGTTTACCTTTGCACCGCTAATAATTAGAACAACAAGATGCTATCAAGGCTCAAAATATCCAACTACGCATTGATTTCGGAGACGGAAATCGAGTTTGGCGACGGTCTTACGGTGATTACCGGCGAGACTGGCGCGGGCAAGTCGATACTGATGGGTGCGCTGTCGCTTGTGCTTGGCAGCCGTGCCGACGTATCCGTAATCAAGCAAGGCGAGAAGAAGACCGTAGTAGAGGCGGAGTTTGACGTAAGTGCTTATAATCTAAGGAGTTTTTTTGACGACAACGACCTCGATTACGCCGACCGCACCGAAATCCGCCGCGAAATTTTGGACAGCGGCAAGTCGCGTGCTTTTGTCAACGACACGCCTGTCAACCTCAACACTCTCAAAGAGTTGGGGCAGCACCTCACCGACATCCATTCGCAGCACCAGACATTGGAGATTGGCTACGAGGATTTCCAGATAGGACTCATTGACGCCTACGCAAAAAACGGTGAGTTGCTTGCCGATTATGCCCAAAAATATCAGAAATGGCAATCGGCCAAGTCGCAACTCGAATCGTTGATCAGGCGCGCCAAAGATATAGCGCGGGAGGCTGAATATCTGCATTTTAGGTTCGACGAACTCGACAAGGCGAAGCTCCGCGATGGCGAGCAGCAGGAATTGGAGGAGGAGTACGAAATCTTGACTCACAATGAGGACATCAAGATGGCTTTTTCCAATGCTTGCGACGAACTTGTACGCGCCGAGGAAGGCACTGTGCTTCAAAAACTTAAAACTTCCATCAACGAACTCCGCAAGATAGCCGCC
>JAFXMJ010000519.1 GCA_017530465.1 Bacteroidales bacterium | reverse complement strand
GCACGGACAGCCTTGTTGAGTTCGTCGAGGATGGTGGCGGGGGAATAAATTTTGCGCTGTTTTACAATCTGGTCGAGCAGGTTGACACCGATGAGGCTCATGAACGCGCCCGGCACGCCGTGTACTGTGCAGTCGATGACGCCGAATATGTGCGTTTCTTTTTCGGTATCTACTTCGCGGTGATACCAGTAAAAATCGCCGCTCACGATGTCTTTTTGGTGATATACGACGAATGAGTTAAAGTAATAGTTTAAGTCGGGTTCGGTGGGCAGCGCGGCGGTCTGAATGGTCTGCGCGTATCGGATGGAGCCAATTATCTTTTCCTTGTTGCGTTCGAGTTGCTCGTTTATTTGGTTGAGGTACGACGCCTGCGATTCGAGTTCTTCCTTCTGGGCGTTGATTTCGGCGTTTTTTTCGTTGAGCATCTGGTTGCTCTTCTTCTTGTCGCTGTGGAGTTTGCTGATGTATGCGAGGCCTGCCAACACCGCGCCGAGCAGCGAGATTACGAGAATGAGGGCGTTGTGAGTGGTGTTGAGTGTCATTGTCATCTGCTGCATGTACGCGCTCTGCTCTATGATACGTTCTTCCTGGGTGCGCGTCATGTTCATCTGACCGTAGAGGCCTTCGGCGTTGTTGTCGTCTATCTGTACGGTGCTGAGGATAATGTTTTTTTCCACTTGTTGTTTGGCGAGAATTGCTTCGGCGGCTTTTATTGCCTCTTCGCTGCCGTCGGGATAGAAGAAGGTGACGTCTATCTTGCCATCCATCACCGCCTTGATGCCGCCGTTTTCGCCTGATGCGCCATCGGTGCCTACAATGATGATGTCGTCGGGATTGAGACCGGCTTCCTTGATGGCGTCGTATGCGCCTGTAGCCATGTCGTCGTTGTGGCAGTAGATGATGTCGGGTATTTCCTTGCCTTCCTTGATGTATTCCGCCATCTTCTGTTTGGCGAGCTTGCTGTCCCATTCGCAGTACAGGTCGCCGATATGTTCAAATTTTTTGTTGCCGTATTTGTCGTTGATTCTATTGTTGAAGCCCGTGCCACGGTCGATGGCAGCCGATGCGCCGCGCTGTCCGTGGAGTTCGAGGATTTTGCTGTTTGGCCTTGCGAACAGACCTACGTAGTCGGCGGCTTTTTCGCCGATGATGGTGTTGCTCGCGCCGATGAATGTAGTGTAGCTGTCGTTGGTGGTCTTGCGGTCGATGGTGATTACTGGCAGTCCCTTTTTATATACTTCAGAGATGATGGGAGTGAGAGCTTCGGCTTCGTTGGGCGACACCATGAGGAGGTCGATGTTTTGCGACATGAGCCACTTGATGTCTGCTATCTGTTTTTCGTTGGAATTTTGTCCGTCGGTCATTATGAGGTCGATGTTTCCCCTTTGCATGGCGTTGGCGGTGAGGTGACGGTTCATCTCTAAACGCCAATGTGTATCGAATGCACATTGCGACATGCCGATTTTGTATTTTTTAGGCTCGTCGTTGTTGCATGCGACCACGACCGACAATATGCTGATTGTCAGTAATATAATGTATATGGACTTCAGTCTCGTCATAGTATCCGTACTGATGGTTTTGTTAATGGATATGAACGTGTAAATATATAAAATATAATGCAAACTTTGTTCTCTGAGAGCGAATTTTTTTTTAATTTTTTTTGCGTGTGTGCCGGGAGGGGGGTGTCGTCATAAATAAAGAAACGGGTCTGGAATATTTCCAAACCCGCTTATGTGGTACCACCAGGAATCGAACCGGGGACACAAGGATTTTCAGTCCTTTGTTCTACCAACTGAGCTATGGCACCATAATGTTTCGTATTTTGACGGCGCAAAGTTATGACTTTTTTGTCACAATTCCAAATTTTTTTTCTGATTTTTTGATTTTTTATTTTGCTTTTTTGTCAACAACCTGATATATAAGCGTTTCGTAACCTATTCCTCCTCGTCGGGCTTGACGTAGAGGAGGTATTTTTTGTAGCGTTCCCTGTCGCGCTCCTTCCAGTAGGTCTTGCCGTAGTGGCAGAGTTTCACTATCTGTTCGTAGAGTGCGGAGCCGAGGTCGCGTCGCTTGTTGGTGTTTTTGATGCGTTCGAGTCTTACTTGGTCGAGGTTTTTCACCGCCTTTTTTGCTGTCGAGATGTGCGACTTGAGGTTTTCAAAGTAGTCGTCGTTGAGGTCGTATTTCAAAAGGCGTTCCTTGAACTTCTTGCCTACAGCAATCACCCTTTCCGCCATCGCGATTAACTCTTTGGTCTTCAGTCCAGTGAGCTTCTGCGTGGGGAAGTATTTCTTTGAGTCTTTCTTTGTAGGTATTATAATAGAAAATATGAGGAAGAAGTTTCTGATGGTGTTGATCAGTTTTTCTTCCGCGTCGTATTTAAGCACTGTTTTTTCCCTGACTTTTTCGGCGAAGTGCTTGTCGTCTGGGAATTTCTTGTACTCGCCGAGTTTTTTTTCGAGTGTGTCGATGTCTTTCTGTGTTGCCCCGAATTTAGAGAGGTCTTTGAGGTCTTCCTTTGCGAGTACGATGATTTCGCGGCTACGTTCCACGATAGCCGATGTAGAGTAGTTGTATGTGATTGTTTTGTTCATGACTTTGCTTTTGCAGGGTGCAAAGTTAGATGTTTTTTGTCAAATTTCAAAACTAATTTTTTGTTATATTTTTGTTGATTCAATTGTTTTTTTCAAAATCCAATCAGCATTAGTAATGTGGCCTGCACCATTCCAATCGTGTACCAGTATAGTATTGGCGCGTGGTGCGGCTGAGTTTCGTCTGATGGCGTTTCGTCGTCGTCCTTGTGGAATGTGGCGTACAGCGCAATCATCAGCAATGATATAACGAATGGCCAGAATGTGTCGGCACTTGTCTTGTATCCTATTATAACAGTGAATGCCGACAACGCCCCTATGTATGCTGACGGTGCGGCGTTGCATTTGGCGACGAATGTATTGGCGAGGCGTTGTGAGATTTGTGCCGCCGCGTCGCCGCTCGCGATGTTGAGGAGCGTCGGGAGTATGTATATTGTAAGTATGAACGATGCGCCCCACGTGTATGTTCGGTAGGCGCGGATGGCGAGTGTGGTGGTCACAAACAGTATTATCAGGGCAATTGCCGTTATGATTTTTGCGCTGATTGGCGAGTGTATGTCGGTGAGCGGGCACTTGCCGTTGGTGCGTCGGTATGGCAACAGGCTGGCGCATATCATCGCTGCCAGCAGCAGCACCTGCTGTATTATCATTGCCTTGTAATCGACGACATACGACTGCCGCTCTATTTCAAGATACAGCACAAAGGTGTATAATGGCATAGCCAATGGATGAAGTAACAGTTTCATAATGCCTGTTGCTTAGTGAGTTAGCTGTATCAAAGTTTTTTCCTCAGCCTTGCCACGAGGATGTTCATCTGTTCGCGGTATTTGGCTACGGTGCGGCGGGCTATCTGGTAGCCGCGTTTTTGGAGAATCTTGGCGAGTTTTTCGTCGGTGAGCGGTCGGCTCTTGGATTCGCCGTCGATGCACTCTTTGAGGATTTTCTTGATTTCGCGGGTCGATACTTCGTCGCCGTCCTGCGTCTTCATCGCCTCCGAGAAGAAAAATTTGAGCGGGAATATGCCGAAGTGCGTCTGTATGTATTTGCTATTGGCAACACGTGAGATGGTTGAGATGTCAAACCCTGTTTGTTCGGCTATGTCTTTGAGAATCATTGGTTTGAGCTTGGTCTCGTCGCCTTCTTCAAAGTATTCTTTTTGGAATTGGATGATGGCGTTCATCGTAGCCATAAGCGTGTTTTGACGCTGGCGGATAGCCTCGATAAACCATTTGGCGGAGTCCATCTTCTGTTTTACGAATGAGAGGGTGTCGCGGTCTTTGGCGTTGCCTTTTTTCTTCGACATCGTTTCCACCATATCTGAATAGGTCTTGTTGACGCGGAGTTCGGGGATGTTTTTGGTATTGAGGCTCAATATCAGCTGCCCTTCCTTGTCTTCGAGGATGAAGTCGGGGGTGATGTGCTGCGAATTTTTGGAGAGCATCGTCGAATAGATGCTGCCCGGCTTCGGGTTCAGGTGCGATATTTCGTCGATTGCTTGTTTGAGGGTCTTTTCGTCCACGTCGAGTTTGGACGCAATCTTCTGATAATGTTTTTTTGTAAACTCCTGGAAATGGTCTTTGAGTATCTTGTAGGCGAGTTTCAGGACAATTTTGTTGCCTTGGCCGTTTTTGTATTTCTTTACAATCTGTATCATCAGGCACTCCTTGATGTCCCTTGCGCCTACGCCTGCGGGGTCGAAATCCTGGATTATCGTGAGGAGTTTTTGGAGTTCCTTTTCGGTGGTCTCCACGCCGGTATTGAAGGCGATGTCGTCCACGATGGATTCGAGGTCGCGGCGCAGGTAGCCGTCGTCGTCGATATTGCCGATGATGTATTCGGCGAGCAGCTGCTCGTCTTCGTTTAGGACGCCGAGTCCGAGTTGCGAAAGTAGGGTTTCGTTCAGCGAAGTAGCCTGAGTATAAGGTATTTCCGCCTTGTTGTCGTCGTCGGAATAATTGTTGGCTTCGAGGCGGTAATTGGGGATTTCGTCGTCGTCATAATAATCGTCGGGCGAGTATTCGTCCACTTTTTCGTCGTAAGAGTCCTCGATGTAGCTGTCTATCATATCGTCGTCGTCGTTTGTGACAGAATCCTCGTCGCTCACGGCGTCGGCAGGGTCGCCGTCGGCGTCGTCGCGGTCCTTTTCGCGGTCTCTGTCGCGTGGCGCGTCGTCGTAGTCGTCCTTTATATCTTGTGCGATGTTCTGTTCGCTTATGTCGCTGTCGTCCTCGCTCGTGCCTTCTTCAAGCACGGGATTTTCCTCTATCTCGCGCTTGATTCGTTGTTCGAGTTCCATTGTAGGTATCTCCAACAGCTTTATCAACTGAATCTGCTGCGGCGAGAGCTTCTGTATTAATTTTAAGTTTTGAGTAAGGTTAAGCATAGTTATTGCTCTTACATATTAATTCTACATAAAATTTTCCAAAAATAACAAATATTCTTCAATTTTGGTATATTTTATGCTACTTTTTTTCGCTTATTTTAGCTTTTAATTATAACTTGCTGATACTCTGATAGATGCCAAGGTCTGTTTTCCCACTTTTGAATACATCGCCAATATGCCGAGTGCGCGCAATTTTTCTTTTACCTTGCCGATTGGCTGTTCGGTGATGAACGAAACTATGCCCGCCGCCGGGTTGTTGCACTTGAATCCCGCCTTGTTGAGGGTTTCGCAGAGCTGATGCGCATTGTTTTGCATAGCTAATATGCGCGAAGGGTCTTTGCTGACGGCTTCGATGATCTGATGCGCGGTGCTGATGTCGCCTTCTGACGGCGAAAGCGAGTAGCGGTAGGTCTTGGAGCGGAGTTTCAGGAGGCTTACGAGGTTGTGGTCACCGGTAACGAAAACTCCTGTGTTGCAGCACAATGCGTTTTGCATATTTACGATTTTCAGGTCTTGAAAACCGCTGATGCCGCAGTGCGCGTCGGAACCTTTGCCGTTTTTGCCGGCGGTGAGGAATCCGAAGCTGTCGTCTATAATCACAATGGCATCGTATTGCACCGCCAACTGCCTGATTTCTTTGAGGTTGGCGCAGTCGCCGGAATCAAAGAAAATGCCGTCGGTCACTATTGCGCGGAGGCGTTTGAGTTGCGAGAGTTTCAGCAGCTCCTCCAATTTGACCATATCGTTGTGCGGGAATCGCATTTTTTCAGCCTGACAATACTTGACGCCGCGCCTGAGCGGCACAGAAATCGCCGCGTCGTAGATGACGGCGTCTTCGGTGTTGAGCAACACTTCCATAATCTCGGCGCAGAGGCTCTCGTAACTTCCAAGCACGAGTGTGTCTTCCGTTGCTAAGAATTTTGTAATTTGCGATTGGAGTTTGTATAGAGAATTGCTTGTTCCGCAATGATAATTGCCTGTCACCCTGTTGATGTTATAATCTTGAAACCCCAAAAAGTTGGTTGACAAAGTGTTGATGACCTTGTCGCCGTTGTCGAATTGGATAGCATTACCGTCCAAAAAATCAAAAGACGACTTGTCGGCGGAATTTGTGGTCGTCGATATAACTAACTCTTGCTCAATGTATTGCGCTGATTTTGCGTCCATAGTCTTAAAAAATATATGTTTATGAGTGCAAAATTATGAAAAAAATTGTAATTTTGAAAATTGAAATTTTTAATGTCTAACACATATTATATAAGGTGTACAAAATGGCAGAAATTAAGTACAAACGTATATTGCTGAAACTTAGCGGCGAGGCTCTTGCGGGCGGCAGCGGTTACGGCATCGACGCTCCTACGTTGGAGGAGTTTTGCAACGAAATCCTTTCTGTGGTCAAGCAAGGCGTGCAAGTGGGCATCGTAGTTGGCGGCGGCAACATCTTCCGTGGCATCACCGGCTGCAAAAAAGGCGTTGAGCGCGTCAAGGGCGACTCGATGGGTATGCTTGCGACCACAATCAACGGCATCGCCATCCAAAGTATGGTGGAGCAACTTGGCGGCAAGGCTAAGGTCTTGACTTCCACATTGATGGAGCCGTATGCAGAGAGATTTTCAGCCAACAGGGCAATCACGGCTTTGGAAGAAGGCTACGTGGTGATATTCTCCGGCGGCACGGGCAATCCGTTTTTCACTACCGACAGTGCGGCGGCTTTGCGCAGTCTCGAAATCAAGGCCGACATCCTTCTCAAAGGTACTCGCGTGGATGGCATCTACACCGCCGACCCCGAAAAAGACCCGACGGCAACTCGCTATGACAATGTTACTTACGATGAGGTAATTAACAAAAAGCTCAAAGTGATGGATCTCACGGCGTTTGCACTGTGCAGCGAAAACAATATGCCCATTATGGTCTTCGATATGACCAAGAAAGGAACGCTCGAAAAAGTAATAAAGGGCGAAAATTTGGGCACTTTGGTAAAGTAATTGCAGTAAACTTTAAAATAAGTATATAAGTTTTACAAATATCAATTGCAGTTATGGTATATCTTGGCGCCGATAGATTGAAGGAAGTGATGGAGAGCATCTTGCGCGATTGCAAGGTGGAGCCCGAGTCAGCGTCCCATCTTGTGGAAAGTGTTGTGGAGGCCTCTCTCAAAGGCATTGACACTCACGGACTTGCACTGTTTCCGCATTATGTGGATGGATTTCGCAAGGGGCGTATCAACAAGCGGCCGCAGTTTAAGATTATTAAGGACAATGGTTCTGCAAAACTCATTGACGCCGACGGCGCGATTGGGCACCACGCGGGCATTTTCGCGATGGATTTTTGCATCGATATGGCGTCGAAGAATGGTTCGGGCATTGTTGCCGTAAAAAATTCGTCTCACTTTGGCGCGGCAAGTTATTTCACCGAGTACGCGGCGCATCACGATATGATTGGTTTTGCATTCACCAATACTAATTCGCTCGTGAAGGCTCACGGCGCGGTGGAGCCGTTTTTTGGCACCAACCCGATTTGTTTTTCGTGTCCGATGGATGGCGAAGAGCCGCTCTGTCTCGATATGGCGACATCGATAATTAGTTGGAACTACGTCCGCAACCATAAGGAAACCAATCAGATACTTGGCGAAGGTTTGGCATACGATGAGAACGGGCATTTCACCACCGATCCGCACAAGGCGCGTTGCGTGCGTCCGATAGGCGATTACAAGGGCTTTGGGCTTGGAATGATGGT
>JAFXMJ010000005.1 GCA_017530465.1 Bacteroidales bacterium | reverse complement strand
GGTATCGTCAATGGAAGAGCAAATCAAGGCGATGCGGGAAAAAATCGAAGCCGCTGCCGCTGCCATTACCGATTCCAAAGAAATGTATCAGCTCCGGAAACAGTATCTGGATAACAAAGCAGGTCACCTACCCTGCCGCCCCTGCTCGATATACGGCAACAAGGAATGTCGATTGAGCGAGAAATACAAATGCCTCAACGACATCGACATACGGACGATTGTGGATAAAGCATGCAGGTAACTCGAAGTGAAAAATGATAATTTCCATAACGGTATGGCAAATCAAAAAATATCCGTGATAACTGTCTGCTACAACTCTTTGGACATGCTAAAAAAAACCATGCAAAGCGTTGACAGCCAGACATACAGCAATTTTGAATATATCATCGTCGATGGCAATTCCACCGACGGCACTCCCGACTACCTGAAAACCTACGGCGGCAAAATTACCAAATACATCTCGGAGCCTGACAAGGGCATCTACGACGCCATGAACAAGGGCGTCAAGATGTCGGAAGGCGATTATGTAATTTTCCTGAACGCTGGCGACCTGTTTGCTGATGGCACAACGCTCCAACGAATCTTCGACGGCAATACATACGATGCCGACGTCATTTACGGCGACGTCATCAAAAACGGCAAAGTAAAACCCGCCGAAAAGCCGCACAACGCCCACAAAATGTATTTTTGCCATCAAAGTTGTTTCACCAAGCTCGAATGTCTCCAGCAATTCCCATTCGACACCAAATACAAAATGTCGGCGGATTTCAATTTCTTTAAAATGCTGACTCTCAACGGCAAGACATTCAAGCAGTTGGATATACCAGTAGCAATATTTGACACCACAGGCGTCTCCAACGCAAAACGCTCAAAAGGACTTAAAGAAAACATCGAGGTAGTCAAAGAACACGACAATTTCCTCAACAAGCTGAAACTCCTGCCACGCCTATACTTCGTCTATTGGTATGCAAAAATGCGTGGCAAATAACGTCATTTCAAAACAGACAAATAGACCTCATTGAGTTTTTCGGCTGATTTTTTCCACGAAAAAAACTCCAAACGCTTTTGCTGTTTTTCAATCAGGGCGTTTTTCTGCGCATCGGTATACGACAAAAACGCCTCCAATTTTTCCGACAAGTTCTGTTGTTCGTTGTCAAGTTCGAAAAACACCGCTGCGTCGCCAGCAATCTCCGGGAAGACGCTCTTGTTGTTCAGGAACACCGGACAGCCACACTGATAAGCCTCCAAAATCGGTATGCCAAACCCTTCGTACAATGACGGCTGCACAAAAGCAAATGCATTGCAATACAAGTTTTTGAGTTCCACATCATTGACAAAGACATGTACAACATAATCATCCAGCTGGAGTTTATGTATCAATTCTTTCTCGCTTTTGTCGAAATCATTGTGCGTACATACCAACTTTATGTGGCTCTGCTTCAAGAAATCCGCAATATTGACCAGCATCGGACAAAAATTTTTGTAACGTCCGCGCTCCCCCACAAACAGCAGGTATTGGAAACCCAAACGCGGCTGTTTTGGGAAATCAACATCCTCTGGCGCACCGTGATAAATCACAGTGATTTTTTCCTCCGGCACGTCCAAAAACCGCATCAAATCGTTTTTTGTATTTTGCGAAACTGCCACGATGTGGGACGCCAGCTTTACGAGATGAGACTTCTTGCGCGCCTGAGAATCATGCTTGAAAAGTTCAGGAAACGACTCTGGAATCATATCGTGAACCGTAAGCACAAAAGGCTTGTTACCCAAATATTTCAAAAAATACTCATTGTAAAACGTCGGATGAAAGATGTCGAAACCACCACTTTTCAGTCGTTCTATCGAGTAATAATAATTAACGCCTTCGCTTGTGCGACGAGGGAACAACTTTGCAAACGACTTATAAATTTTCCTTTTCAAAAAGAAATCCTTTTCGGATATAAAATTCCTCATATCCTTGATATTAGTGTTTACAGTCCACGCATTTTTAGACAATAGATGTTCGTTTTCGCTGTATTTCAACGAAATCTCATATTCAGTCCCTTCTGGCAAGTTGGTCATCAGTTCCACAAAGCATTTGGAAACGCCAGAGAATTTCCGATTGAATGCTTGCCAATCATATAGTATTTTCATTTTGTTTCTCCCAGATTTTAATCATTGTATAAAACTTGTAGTTAGCGGCATTGACAGCATAGACAAGCCCCCTTATGCCATACCTGAATCCGCCCTTGAAAACATAACTTTTAAAAAATCTCATGGTGCATTTCACGAAGATTTTAAAAAGTGAAATTTTCTCATTCGGACGTTTGTCAATTTCATTGGAGGTATATATATTCATCTTTTCAAGTTCCTTGGCTACCGTCGAAGATTTGTGAATCATAGCAAGTTCTGTTTTTTCAGACGGGATTCTGTCTGTGACACCATCAACAACGGGACGCGCATGAATGATAGGAGGCCACTTTGTCTTGTCCTGCTTCATAAATCGAAGTTGATAATCAGGATAAGAATTTTCGACATACTTGTTCATAACATAGTTTTTTCGCGGAATCAAAAGCGCGTCGCCACAGCCATCATCTTTAATGTACTCATAAAGATATTTTTTTAGAGCGGCGGGAATTATCTCGTCCGCATCTACAACCAGCACCCACTGATATTTTGCGGAATGTATTGCGAAATCACGGGCTGGCTCCACAATGCTACAGCCATCCTTCGGGAAAGAAACAATGTTACATCCATATTTCCGAGCAATTTCAACGGTCTTGTCGGAACTCTCCATATCACAAACTAAAACCTCGTCAAAATCTTTGACATATTCCAAAATTTCAGCGAGCGACTTTTCCTCGTTGTAGGTATTGATTACAACTGATATTTTATTATTCTGACACATTTATTACCACAATTTTTTTGCAAAGATAATCAAATAATATGAAACCGCAAATACTTACTTTTTTTTAATCAAACTACCATAGCACTCCATCAATTGTTCTGCCTGTTTTTCTTCCGAAAATTTATTGACGTACAATTTGCTTTTGCCGACAGAATTTTCACGAAACACTTTGTCAGTCATCATTTTGTCTATCGCCAATGCCAACTGACGGGCGTCGTCGGGATTCACATATACACAATCAGGCCCGCCAGCCTCCTCAAGGCACGACCCTGTGGCAGCTATCACCGGCACGCCGCAGTTAATAGCCTCAATGATTGGTATTCCAAATCCTTCGTAGCGCGACGGATATATGAACACCTCACCAAGATGATATATCGGAGCAAGGTCTTCAAATGGCACTTTGTCCAAAATTATCAGACGGTCTTTCACGCCAAGTTGCGCCGCCTTTTTTTCTACCTCCAATGTATATGCCGTACGTTTGCCCACAATCACGAGCGGAATTTTGTCCTGTATTAATGGCAGTGCATCGACAATGAGCATTGCATTTTTGCGCTCCTCAATACTCCCGACATTGAGCAGGAAACGCTCTGGAAGATTGTACTTTTTTCTTACAATTTCCCTGGCATCCGATTGTATTTCCGACTTGAAAACCTTGTCGCAGCCCTGATAAATCACCGTGATTTTGGCAGGGTCAATTTTGAAAATCTCAACGATGTCTTTTTTAGTACACTCGCTTACTGCAATGATGCGGTCGGCGTTTTCGCACGCCTTGCGGAATTTGTAAGTGTAGATTTTCCTGTCGAAAAACTTGTAATACTTCGGATATTTCAGGAAGATAAGGTCGTGGATTGTTACAATGCTTTTGGCATTGGTCTTTTTTATCGTCAATGGCAATTCGTTGCTGAGTCCATGGTAAATGAGATTGTCAAATTCAGAAATTTCATTTTTGATACCGAATGTCCGCCAAAGCGACGAAAACTTTTTCCAAAATCCTTTTTTGGGCACGACAACCTCAATATTTGGATTATGGTTCAAAATGTCCTGAAACTGCGGATTACCATTAGGCTTAGTCAAAAAAACGGCATACCTATACTGCGGAAAATATTTTGCCAACAATCCGATGATATGTCGGCTATAATTTCCGAGACCTGTTCGATTGTTGGCAGCGCGTTTGCCGTCGAAGGCTATGGTAAAATCCGCAGACTCCTTTGAATTTGTCATTACAGTTTACTAATTTTCCAGCCGCAAAATTATAATTTTTTCTACGATTAGACAAATTATTTAGTGGTTTATGCACCTTTCTTCCTGATTATCTTTGCGAAAAGCCGTGGGAAGAAGCGACTTACCCAAATGCCGTTGGTTTCGCCGCCACCAGCGGTGATTTCAAGTTTTTCTTTCTCGATGCCCTTGATTATCTTATCGGCGAGGACTGACGGGGCAAGACCCTTCTCCTGTCCTGGGTCGTTCTGGTTGCGGCGTTCAGCCTTGGCGTCGAGGGCGTTGATGGCTACATTGGTATTGATGTAACCCGGACACACCATCAGGACGCGGATGCCGTTGTCATAATTTTCGGCGCGGAGAGTCTCAAAGAAACCATGCAGGGCGTGTTTTGCTGCGGCATAGCCAGAGCGCAACGGAATTCCAAACTTGCCGGCAAGGCTGCTCATGCAGACAATATGTCCTGATTTTTGCGCCACCAT
>JAFXMJ010000518.1 GCA_017530465.1 Bacteroidales bacterium | reverse complement strand
GTAGGCGGCAAGGAGCACGTAAACCGCACCGTTACATACGAAAACATCCGAAAAAATTGGAACCCGAACGCCGACATCACCGTCGCTCCGGGATTCATCTCCAAGTCGGAAAAAGGTTACGCCACTACTCTTGGACGCGGCGGCAGCGACTACACGGCGGCTCTCTATGCTGCTGCGCTCGACGCTTCGATGCTCGAGATTTGGACTGACGTGAGCGGTATCTATACTTCCGACCCGCGCAAGGTGGAGAATGCTTACCCGCTCGACAAGGTAAGCTACCGCGAGGCATTGGAACTCAGCAACTTCGGTGCAAAAGTTATCTACGCGCCCACCGTGCAGCCCGTGATGGAGAAGAAGATTCCGATGAAAATCCTCAATACCTTCCGCCCCGACGACGAAGGCACACTCGTATCCACTGAGACATCGCACGACATTCCAATCAAGGCAATTTCCGCAATGGAAAACATCGCTATGATTACATTCTCCGGCACAGGCCTCGTAGGCACTACCGGAATAGCTGGTCGTCTGTTCAGCATGCTCAGCCGCAACAATATCAATATCACCATCATCTGCCAGGCAAGCTCAGAGATGTCGATTTGCCTTGCAATCGATGCCAAGGACGCCGACAAGGCTGTCAGGGCAATCAACGAGGAATTTGACTTTGAAATCCGCAAAGACACTGTCAACAAGACAGTTGCAGAAAATGACTACGCAATCGTGGCAATGGTGGGCGAAGGCATGAAAAACTACGCCGGACTCACTGGCAAGGCTTTCACTGCACTTGGCAACGCCGGAATCAACATCCACGCAATCGTGCAGGACAGCACCGAGGTCAATGTTTCTATCATCGTTAAGAAGGTGGACGCCACCAAGGCTCTCAACGTTCTTCACGACGTATTCTTCAACAACTAACCCATCCATACGAAAGAGATGCAGTACATTAGCACAAGGGACAACAACCTGAAGGTAACATTCGAGCAGGCGGTGAAACGCGGCCTCGCTCCCAACAAAGGTCTCTTTGTCCCCGAACACTACATAACGCTGCCCAAATCTTTTTGGGACAACCTCTATGGCATGAGCCTCCAGGAAATCGGCTATCAGGTGGGTCGCCAATACGTTGGCGACGAGATACCTGACGACGATTTCAGGAAACTCTGCGAAGACGTTCTCAGCTTCGACATTCCCCTTGTCAATGTCAAAGACAATATCTATTCGCTCGAACTTTTCCACGGCCCCACGTGCGCGTTCAAGGACGTGGGCGCGAGGTTTATGGCGAGGTGTCTTGGCTACTTCTCACGCCAACGCAACGAAAAGACCGTTATCCTCGTGGCTACGTCGGGTGACACCGGCAGCGCAGTTGCCAACGGATTCCTCAACGTGCCGGGCGTGGACGTCATCATCCTCTACCCGAGCGGCAAGGTGAGCGAAATCCAGGAGAAGCAGCTCACCACCAACGGCAACAACATCACTGCCCTCGAAGTCAATGGCGTATTCGACGACTGTCAGGCTCTCGTCAAGACTGCTTTCGCCAATTTTGACACCAAGGACAAGATTAAATTGACCTCCGCAAACTCCATCAACATTGCAAGGTTGATTCCGCAGTCGTTCTATTACTACTACGCAGTATCGCAGATTAAGAGGGACGACGCAGTGATATGCGTGCCGAGCGGCAACTTCGGCAACATCACCGGCGGCATCCTGGCGTTGAAATCTGGCTTGAAGGTAAAACACTTCGTAGCCGCCACCAATGCCAACGACACCGTGCCGCAGTACTTGCAATCGGGAGTTTACACGCCCAAACCGTCGGTACAGACCATCTCCAACGCGATGGACGTAGGCGACCCGAGCAACTTCGAGCGTCTTGACATGATTTTTGGACACAGCTGCCAAACCTTCGGCACCACAATATCAAGCTACTCGTTCACCGACGACGCCACCCGCGCCAAGATGAAGGAGACATACCAACAGCACGGCTACGTGCTCGACCCGCACGGCGCAGTAGGTATGTTGGGCATAGAGAAGCAGCTCTCAGGCGACCACGATACGCCGGGCATCTTCCTCGAAACAGCCCATCCGTGCAAGTTCCTTGACGTAGTGCAGGAGGCAACGGGAATTACACCGCCGCTGCCAGAGACCCTGAAAAGCTGCCTCAACAAGAAGAAGGAGTCGATTAAAATAGAAAACGACTACAAGCAGCTCGAAAAAATACTGGCTGACAGGTACTTGTAATTTTTTGGAGAAAAAATTGTAAAAAAAACAACAATTTCACCCAAAAAACGTTAATAAATATAGACAACAATTTTTATGCACCCAAAAATGTCAGAAAACATCGTTCATGACAACATAGCATATCCGCTGTACAAGCATACCAAGGGAGGTCGCCTTGAATACTCGTACAGGGGAATTGTTGACTCTACCATCGTCGAGCATATCCTTGCGTTGGCGGAAGCCAATTTCACCGACACCAAGGAGCAGATACAGGTGAGGAAGAGGGTGTATTTTATAATGGTGGAAGCGTTGCAAAACATCACGCGCCACCAAGATGTCTATGACGACCCCGACTTAGACCAAAGCGCGCTCTTCATCCTCAAACGCAAAGAGCAGTCGTACTCCATCACCACGGCAAATCTCATCTTCGATACGGCGATAGAATCCCTGCGCGGCAAGATTGACAAAATTAACTCAATGGACGCCGACGAACTCAGGATATACGCCAAGGAGGTGCTGAGCAACGGCACATTCTCCGACAAGGGAGGAGCTGGCCTCGGTCTTATAGAGATGGCGCGAAAGTCGTGCTCCAAGTTCCAATACGAATTTGTACCTGCCAAATACGGAATGTCGATGTTCTACATCAACATCGAAGTCCCGATGTCGAAAACCATAACACTTGTTCGCGACCCGCAGCGAATACCCAAAATCCGCGAATATCGTTCTTTGCTTCAGCAGTGCAACGTTGCGCTTATGTACAGTGGCACTCTCACGCAGGGCAACCTCAAAAACCTGCTCTCGATACTTGCAAAGCAAATCAACACCACAAAGCTCCTCAAGAGCCGCGTCAACAACCTGATGATAGAGATGCTCCAAAACATTCTCAGATTCGGCGGCAGGCGCGAAGGTGACACTGAAAACGGATGCTACGGTATGTTTGTGGTGAGCGAAGACAAGAAATACCTCAAACTCACTTCGGCAAACCTAATTGACAATTCCACAATCGAGTACACCAAGCAAATACTCGACGTAGTGAACAATGCCGACAAGAATCAGCGCATCGAGATGTACCACGACGACTCTCCGGGCAAGGCGTTCATCGCCATCGCCAACAAGAGCCGCAACAAGTACACGTACTTCTTTGACCAAATCGATGGTGGTTTTTCGTTGTACTCCCTCAACGTATTTCTCACCAAGGAAAACGAACAGACGGTGACTTTGTAATATATTGAAATACAACATAAACAATTTTTTTTCAAAAAAACATTCAAAAAGATTTTTTACTTTCAAAAATTAAACGTACCTTTGTGACCGAATTTAAAAAACGAATGGTTTCGGCCCCTTAGCTCAACTGAATAGAGCATCTGACTACGGATCAGAAGGTTGCAGGTTTGAATCCTGCAGGGGTCACAAAGTAGGAAATATTTTTAGTTAGACAATGATGGAGGCCCCTTAGCTCAACTGAATAGAGCATTTGACTACGGATCAAAAGGTTGCAGGTTTGAATCCTGCAGGGGTCACAAAGCGGAACGAACAAAAACGTTCCGCTTTTTTTGTGCAGTTGAGTGTGCCATATAGAACGACACTTGCAAAAAAAATTTGTTTGATTACAAAATAATTATTTCCTTTGCGCAAACGTTTTACATTTATGGAAAAGAAAAACTTCATAAAAATAGGTATTCTGGCTGTGAGTGCCATCGTGATACTCGTTTGGGGGCTCAGCTTCCTCAAAGGTGAAAGCCTGTTTAAGGCGGAAAACCATTACATCGCCATCTACAACAAGCTCGACGGCCTCGCTGAAAGCAATCCCGTGATGCTGTCTGGATACAGGATTGGCTCGGTGGAAAATATTGGTTTCGTAGAGGAGGACAATGAGCTCAAAATCATTGTCAAGATGAAAATCAGCAACGACTTTATGCTCCCCATTGGCACTACCGCCAAAATTGTCAATATCGACATTATGGGTACTGAAGGTATTG
>JAFXMJ010000517.1 GCA_017530465.1 Bacteroidales bacterium | reverse complement strand
GCCCTCAACTTGCGGGTGAATGGCATCGGCGCCAAAAATAACAAAAAATTTGGAATTAACGAAAAAATAAACAACGGGAATAGCACAATCAGCCCTAAAAGTTGCAAAATGAACTTTATTGTTGACGGTTTTTTCTCGTCAAAATTTTTGTCCTCCACCTTGCAGCGGGTGCAAGCCTCCTTCAATTGCAATGCGCCGTCGTATATCTCACGGAGGTCGTCGGCGTGCTGAGCCTTAGCCTCTTCCAAGTCGGCGAAGAGAGCCTTGTCGGATTCGAGGCGGTCGGGCAGGCGGTCGGGGTCGCCGCCACATACACGGCAATAACGCCTGCCGTATGTGAGCCGCAGGTAGTCGATGGCGTCATAATTGTCGAGGTCGGTGATATTGAGCATCATATCCTCGATGCGTCCACGGATTTCGGCGTTGATGGTGCGACGGGCTGTACGCGGTTTGGATTGGTATTGCTCATAATAATCCTTCAACGACAGCGGCTCGCCTATCTTGAGCATCACGTCCTCGCGGAAGGCATAATAATCCGAATAATGATTTACTATCGGCAATATCTTGATGTCGGTCTTGAAACCGTCTGCCTCCACAGCGTCGAAAGCCAGCCGCAGGTAACCTTCGGAAAAATTGCCGAGCCAACGCTTGTCTTGGTTGACAGCCTCGGGGAATATCAACACGGCGTTGCCCTTCAGGAGATCCTTGCCGGCGATTTTGAAAAGTTTTTCATTAAAGGCAACTGTGTCCAATCCGTCCTGATTGAAACGGAAGGCGGGAAGAAGATTGAAACTCCTCAAAACCCACCGTATGGGGGCTTTCTTGAACATATCGGCGCGTGTGAATATGCACACGTCCCTGTCCTTGAAGCCAAACTCCACGGCAAGAGCGTCGTTGAGGGTGTTTTGATGGTTGGAAACGATAATCATAGGCGTACCCTTTGGCGGAATGTTTTCGCGTCCCACCATATATACGCCACGGTAGTATATGAGGTCGTGACATACCCCCACATACCATCTCGACACCGCGCCAAATATCCTCGACACGATGCCCCGCTCCTTAGTAACCTCTGATAAATATTCTTCTTCCAATTCCTTTTAATGTTTGTTCGCCGCTTGCGCGGCTTGTTTTTTTTAACGGGAATTACCGTCAATTAATTCGTCAATTAACGTCAATTTCTTACAATAATTATCATCAACATTATAATTACCGCTAATTATTTCTCCGTCAACCCCAAAATTGATGGTAATTGACGATAAAATTGATGGTAATTGACGTTTATAAAAACCCCGACGCCGTAGGCGGCGGAATCCTCGTTTTATTTTGTCTTTTTGCAACAAAACTGTTGCAGCATATTTTTGTGTTTTAACAATCGTTGGACGGCGAAACGTCCTGTCACCAAGGCGTTTGGCAGTCCGCCGGGGGTTTGCAGCCACTGACTGGCGAGGAAAAGATTGTCCAAGCCGGGCAACACGCCGCTGTGAACTTCCTTCTTCACCAAATTGGTCTGTATGAAACCCATATACGCGCCCTTGAACGCGCCGGTGTAACGGTTGAAGGATTTGGGCGTTACGGTCTCCAATACAGAGAATTTGCCGGCGAATTTCGGATAATGCTTTTCAAGCCGTTTCATCACTTCCTGCGCGATGCGTTCCTTCTCGGCGCGGTAAGCCTCGCGGTCTTTGTAGAGATTGTCCCAATATTCATATTGATGGTCGTATTGGACAATCAAAATCTCCAAAATTCCCTTTCCTTGGGCGCAAAACCTGGCTGATCGGCGAAGTTGTTGACGATGACAATATTGACATCGCGCCCTGCCACGGTGTAAGGCTCGCAGTTGAAAATCTCCATATTCGGAATCTCGTCAGTCGGCACATCCACGGCAAAATACACGTTCATATTGCTGAACAACGGATATTTGTCGGGATTGTCGTAGCAATATTTGAAGTGGTCGTCGATGTACTTCTCCCCTATCAACTTGAATGTAACCGAGATGTCGGTGGCGCATATCAGGTCTTCGGTCATTACCGACGTGCCGTCCTCAAAATTTACCTTAGTGCAGCGCGTTCCCTCTACGTCGATGGAGACAGCCTTTTTCTTGGTTGAAATCTTGCCGCCGAGTTGAAGATAACGGTCGCGCATTTTGAGCGTGATGCTGTCGGAGCCGCCAAGAGGCAAATCCGCGTTGCCCGCCGCAAAATTCGCATACATATACAACGTCGAAATAGCAAAATAAGTTTCAGGCACGTAATTATGAATCATCTGCCTAATGACCGGGCTTTTGAATTGTTGAGCCAAGTCGCCGATGGTCATCTTGCCGTACTTGACAGCCACGGGAATAGCCTTGCGCATCTTCCAGAGGAGTTTCATATTGTCGAAGAAACCCATCTGTTCCTTGGGCTTCAATGCGGGAAGTTCGATGCATTGGAAGTTGCGGATGGCTTTGATTAGGCTATGTATCAACTCCTTGTCGTCGGGAGCGATGGAGAGCAACTCCGATTCCATCTTATTGAGGTCGCGCCAGGCGTGCCCCTTGACGCCATCAAAATCCACCTGCATAAAATACTCGTGCTCAATCATCTTGCAACCCTCGCCAATGACACCCACGTCCTTCCATACCTGATGAATCTCCTTGTTTGGCGACGTGCCTGTCATCCAGTGGACACAGTTGTCGATGTGGAAACCCTTGCGCTTCCACGATGTGCACTGACCGCCTATGACGGAATGTCCCTCGAATATCTCGCTCTCCAATCCGCTCATCTGCGCATATATGCCGGCTGCAAGTCCAGATACTCCGCCTCCTATTATTATTACTTTCGACATTTATTGCTGACTAATACTATATAATTTGCCACGCAAAAGTAACAAAAATATACGGTATTAAAAAATAAAAATACAAGGTGCGACACAAAAAACATTTGTGCCGCACCTTGCAATTATTTTGTAATTAAAAAATTACCACTTGTTATTTAGAGTTTTTCAACAACCAAATCTCCGCCGGTTTCACGCCGCGTTTGAGAGCCTTGTTGTATTCATCGACAATCTCCTTTGCGCTGTCGCTGCCCGCCAATACAACGCGGAAGAGGTCGGAGCCATCCACATTGAGTATCTCCTTGCCGCCGATGGCGCGTTTGCGCTCGTTGGCACGCTGCGGGTCGCGGTACGAACCACCAATCAAGTAGTATTTCTTGTACTTGGGGCCGAGGTTTTGCGGCGAAACATTGCTGAATCCAGCCTGAGCCAAGATTTCGAGGTCAGAATCTATTGTGGGACGCTCCTTGTCGGCGGGATTGTCGAGGTTGGTGGTCTTGCCGTCGTTTACATTGGAGTTGCCGGGCTTAGTCGGGTCGGTTGCAGGCTGTTCGGTCTTGGTGTCGGCTACGGGCTTGTCCTTGCCAAACCATCCCATCACCGTATCCTTATATATAAAGAAGAGTACCGTCAATATAGCCACAAACGCGAGCAAGAATACAAGCCACCACGGGAATTTCTTGTTTTCCTTCTTCTCCTTCTCGGTCTTGGTGGTTGTGGTCTTGGTGGTTGTTACCTTAGTAGTGGATACCTTGGTAGTGGCTGCGGCGGCGCGTGGAGCATCGCCCTTTACTACCTTGCCACGGCTTGTCGCTGCGGCTACCACGGGTGCTGCAACCCTTTCGGATGCCTGTACCGGCTCCACTTCCACGGTGTCCATACCGTAATTGTCGATGGAAAGTTTTGACGGCATAGCCTTCAATACAATCGCGCCGCCCTCGCCAAGTTGCAGAGTGCCAACGTCTTCGAGAGTTACGATAGACTTGCTCTCCACCTTTTCCTTGACGTCCTTCACAAAACGGTCGATGGCTGCCTTGGCATCCACGTTGGACACTTTGTAAGCGTCAACGACATACTTCAACAACGTGTCGTTGGCGTCGTCGGTCTTGTCGGGATTGAGTTTTACGAGCTTTGTAGGCGGGTAGATGACACCCGTCTTCTCGTCCAACTGCGCCGGCTGATATGTGGCTTCAAACGTGCCAAGCCCC
Source organism: Bacteroidales bacterium (assembly GCA_017530465.1). Taxonomy (GTDB): domain Bacteria; phylum Bacteroidota; class Bacteroidia; order Bacteroidales; family UBA3824; genus UBA3824. The sequence goes on along the minus strand of JAFXMJ010000517.1, from coordinate 1,169 downwards.
GGCACGGTGATGTTGTCCTCTTTGAGCAACACATCTTTAAATATGGATGATATACTTATCATTGTATAATGTTTTTATCGGTTTTTGGTCCTTACGTTGATGCCGCAAATATACAAAATATATTTTCAGTCAACAAAAGTTTTAGCAATATATTTTGGCAGGATGTCAATATTTGTTGATATTTGCGGCAAAAAGGAGTTTTTTTTGTTGTAATGAGCCAAGATTTGGAATGTTTTTCGTATCTTTGGGGCGTTAATTGCAAGCAAACATACAAAAATTCTAACTATATGAAAAAAATACTGGTAACAGGCGGCACAGGCTTCATAGGAAGCCACACCACCGTAGAATTGCAGCAAAAGGGCTACGAGGTGTACATCGTTGACGACCTGAGCAATTCGTCCGCCGACGTAGTGGACAATATCGCCAAGATAACGGGCGTAAAACCGCATTTTGGCAAGGTGGACGTCGCCGACAAGGGACAGTTGTTTGATTTTCTGAGGCAGCACGACGGCATCGAGTCCGTGATACACTCCGCCGCAAGCAAGGCTGTGGGCGAGTCGGTGCAACAGCCGCTCAAATATTACCGCAACAACCTCAACGGCGTCATCAACATCCTCGACGCGATGAAGGAGTTCAAGATAAAGAACTTGGTATTCTCGTCGTCCTGCACGGTGTATGGACAGCCGGAAAAATTGCCCGTAACGGAACAATCGCCGATACAGCCCGCCCTCTCGCCATACGGCAACACCAAGCAAATCAACGAAGAAATAATCCGCGATTTTGTGAAGGTGAACCCCGAAATACACTGCATCGCGCTGAGGTATTTCAACCCGATTGGCGCGCATCCGTCGTCGTTGATAGGCGAATTGCCGCTCGGCGTACCTGCCAACCTGATTCCATACATCACGCAGACCGCAGCCGGCATCAGGGAATGTCTTAGCGTGTTTGGCGACGACTACAACACCCCCGACGGCACGGCTATCCGCGACTACATCGACATCATCGACCTCGCTAACGCCCACATTGCCGCCATCAACAGGATGGAACAGGGCAAGCAGAAGGCGGGATTGGAGTTTTTTAACATCGGCACGGGCAACGGATTGTCGGTGTTGCAACTCATCAAGACTTTCGAGGAGGCTACCGGCGTAAAACTCAATTACAAGATAGTG
>JAFXMJ010000516.1 GCA_017530465.1 Bacteroidales bacterium | reverse complement strand
CACATTACCCGTATTCTTTCCATATTTTTCGATGATGTGAGTGGATATTTATTCACATTATACGAAAATGATGGAAAAAGGTTTCAGGATTTGGGAGTTTTTTTAGGAAATTGTTGTCGGGGCATTTTTTTTCCGTGCGTTTTGTTTCCGTGCGCTCACGCGCACGGCTTGGCGATTTCGCCCCGTTGGAGCTACACGGCACACGCAGAGCCCCAACGGGGCGGCATAACAAAGCCGTGTGCGTGAGCGCACGGAAAAATGTGAAATCGGAAATAATAAATTATTGAAAGACGGTTTGCTCAGCAATTTTTCGACCAATTATTTTTTGCATATTGAAAATAAAATTCTAAATTTGCAGAAACAATCGGGATGTTTTTTGGAATTTCTCGAAAAGTCGTCTTACAAAAAATCTTAACGATATGGAACTGAACGATTCTCTATCCACAGGAATGGACATCAAGCCCTCCTACACTGAAGCGTGGGCGGAAGTCAAGCAATTGGAATCCAAACAAAAAATCAACGACGCCTGCAAAAAGGCGAAGGAAATCCTGCAACAAGCCAGAGCGGACAAAAATTATCCACAGATAATCAAGACTTTCATTCATAGCCTCGACTATCAAAACGAGGTGGTGGACGACGGTTTTTTCCCGGAGCTCAAAGAATTGGAAGCCGAACTCGACAACTTCCCGCCCGCCGACAAGGCTTTCCTACATTCCATCTTGGGCGAGATTTACCTCAACTACCTGAGCGTAGAGTATTTCTCCATCAACAAGCGCACCGATGTGGATGTCAAGGACGGCGACGTGGCTACATATTCCACCAAACAGCTCCTCAGAACCGCCAAAGAGCATTTCCTCAAATCGATAGAGGACATCGAAGCCCTCAAAAACCGCAAGACCATCGACTACAAGGACATACTCCTTGGCTCGTATGACGACAAACACAACCTGATGCCGACCCTCTACGACTTCTTGGTGCACAGGGCGTTGACAGAATTTTTTGAAAAAGACATCTCCCGATACGAAGTATTCGACGACAATTTTGACCTCAGCAACAACGACCTTTTGAAGCCGAAGGACGACTTCTTGAAATTGGAATTTGACGGCAAACTCTACGAAAATTCCGCAGCATACCAGGCTTTCCTGATTTATCAAAGCCTGATACGGCTGCACGACGGCGACAGCGACAAGAAGTCATTGCTGTACAACGACTTCACCCGCCTCCGAAACTACTATTCGCGCTCCGTCTCCGAAGACAAACAGGAACAGTACATCGCCACATTGCGCGCAATGGAAACCACATACGCCGACAGCGACGCCCTGCGCGACCAAGTGCGCTGGGAGATTGCCAAATACTACGACGGCAAAGGCGACGTAATGAAGGCAAAGTATGTCGCGCAACAGATAATAGACAGCAACGCCGACAACAACTCCGTTGACAATGCGAAAATCCTCATCTACAACGTCCTGCTTCCTAATCTGAGCGCAAATGTTGATAAATATATCCCGACCGAGCACGAGATTGTATTCAAAACGACGCACAAGAATATCGACAAGGTATATTTCAGGATTGGCAAAGTCTCCCGAAGTTTTTTTGACAAGCCGGGTTACTTAGGCAGTAATTACTTGGACGGCCTTGCCCAGGTGATGACGGACTGCAAGAATTACAGCTTCGACGTGGAGAAAAACCCCGAACACGCCTTCACGACGAGCGAATTGTCGCTGCCTCCACAGCCATTCGGATATTACGCCATAATGATTTCCAACCGCGAAGATTTTTCCCTTGGCAGCACATACTTCCATCTCATCCAAATCACAGATTTGGTGGCTGTTGACGCCCCTATGCCCAACTCCAACACGATAAAAGTGTTGGACAGGACAACAGGACAGCCCGTAGAAAACGCCATTGTGACAGTCACTGGCGAGGAATACAGGGATCACAGAAGTGTTACTGTAACATACGCCGAAAAAAACACCGACAAGGACGGCAACGCACAGTTCCAACAATCCGAAATTCAAGCAAGAATCAATTCGCTGGATTTCACGGTGAAAAAAGGCGACGACTTCCTTGACAAAAACTCATTCAGTTTCACCTACGAAAGTGGCGTTTCAAGCTCAACAACGCTCAAAATATTCACCGACAGAGCGTTGTACCGTCCGGGGCAGACGGTGTATTTCAAGGGAATATATTTCTCGAAGGAGGGCAACAATATCAATGTGCTGCCCAATCGCAAAGTCTTCCTCTCCGTGCTTGACATCAATAGACAAAAAGTATATGAAGACATACTCACCACCAACGAATTTGGCTCGATAAGCGGCAGTTTCCAACTCGGCACATCCGTTGTATTAGGCTGTTACAATTTTTGGGTAACCGGCACCTACAACGTCAGCATCGTCCATACATTCAGCGTGGAGGAATACAAGAGACCTACATTCGAGGTGTTTACCGACGAGGTCAAAGACGAAATTGCTCTCAATCAGAACGTCACAATCACAGGCAACGCCAAGACCTATTCGGGTGTCAACGTAGAGAACGCCGAAGTGAAATACGAAATAATCAGGGCACCGAGGTTCAGGGGCTGGTGGTGTTTCAATTACAAAATGAAAGAGAAGTCTGTCGCTAATGGCATCGTGAAGACCGACGCCGACGGCAAGTTTGCAATCACCTTCAACGCCAAACCCGACAAGACCCTGCCCGAAGACCTCGGACTCTCATTCACCTACCAGGTGAAAATCGAAGTGACCTCTCAGGACGGCGAGACGCAAGTGAAAAACACCAGCCTCTCGGTAGGCTATGCGGGCATTTTTATGCAAGCTCCGCTGTATGGCGACCTCTTGTTCAAGGGTCGAGATGCCTTTAAGGCAATCCCAATCGCCGCCACCAACGCCTCCGGGCAGCCTGTGGATTGCGACGTTACAGTAATAATCAAGCATCTAAAAAACTTCGCCAAGCCCGACCGCAACAACAAGCTCGACGCATTGGAGGACGACAAGGTATTGAAGACCTTTGCCGCGAAATCCAACACAAAAATCGACCTCAGCCTCATCGACGACTATGAGGACGGCAATTATTGCGTCAGGTACGAAACCAAGGACGCCCAAGGACACAACATCAATGCTGAATCTCGTTTCACTTTGGTATCAGAAGTGTGCGAAAAAGCCGATTTCAACAAGTATTTCTGGTTTGACATCGCAAAACGCACCTGTTATCCCGGCGAGACAGCCAAGTTCATTTTCGGAACATCGCAAAAGGACGTACTCCTGTGGTATGAGATTTTCCAAGGCGACCGACCGCTCACCGACGAGAGGCGCATCACATTGTCCCAAAATTCGCAGACAGTCGAATTTCCCATCACAGCCGAAAACCGTGGCGGCATCTCGATAAGGTATTTCTTTGTGAAGGACAATCAATCATACAGCGACACAACCGGCGTCCACGTGCCATACGAAAACAAGCATCTCGACATCAAATACGAGAGTTTCCGCGACAAGCTGCAACCCGGCGAACAAGAGACCATCCGCCTCAAAATCCTCGACCACAATGGTCAGCCCGTCAACGCCGAACTTCTCGCCACACTGTACGACGAATCCCTCGACGCCATCCGCTCCAACGTTTGGCAGTTGTATTATCTATATGACTCCAATCCATATTGCAACGGATACCACACATACAGATTCGACACCGCCCATAGGGGACTCCTAAGCATCGAGAATCCATCAAGCTACTACACATACTCATTCCGATTGATTCTCAATTGGTTCAGCCACCGAATCCAACACTTCGGACGTCAGAATATATTGATGAGGAATATGATGTTTGGTGGGTCAGCATTCGGCGGTATGATGATGGCAAGCGCGTCGGCACCTATGGGTATGGCAATGGCATCGCCAATGACGGGGATGATGGGTATGATGATGATGAACGCCAAACAAGCCGACAATTCGATGATGGCGCAAGCCAAGTCAGCACCGATGGCTCAGGACAACGTCCCCACGCCACCCCAAGCCGACAGCACGAATTTCGAAACCGTAAAAGTGCGCGAAAACTTCTCCGAAACGGCGTTTTTTGAGCCGCATTTGGTCACTGACCCCGAGGGCAACATACTCATTGAGTTCACAATCCCCGAATCTCTCACCAAATGGCATTTCAAGGCTGTCGCACACACGAAAGATATGCAGCACAGCATTTCTGAAAACCATTTGATTACCCAAAAATCGTTTATGGTGGAGCCAAATCTGCCGAGGTTCTTTATGGAGGGCGACCAAATCACCATCCCAGTAAAAATCAGCAACCTGACCGACCAGCCGCTCAGCGGAAAAGCGAAGATAGACATCCTCGACGCACAGACGCAAGCACCCGTCGAAGATTACGGCATCGACCTGACTACCAAGGAGTTCACCGTTGACGCCAACCACACCGGCATCACAGAATTTGCAATTGCTATCCCCAAACGCCCCGAACCCGTGATTGTGAAGATAGTGGGCATTTCGGACGGATATTCCGACGGCAGCCAGAAGTACGTCCCGGTATTGACTACGAGGACGCTCATCACCGAGTCGCAATCGTTCAATATCAGGGCGCACCAGACCAAACAATTCACCGTCGAAGGTCTCAAACAACAGTCGCAGACGCAAGACAACCAGTCGTTTACGTTTGAATTTACATCCAATCCGGCGTGGATGGCATTTATGGCACTGCCGTCGCTGAGGGAGACCACCTCCGACAATTTGCACAGCGTGATGTCGGCGTATTACGCCAATTCTGTCGCCCGCAAAATCATCACTTCCAACCCGGGCTTGGAGGCTACGTACAACGCGCTTTCAGAGGAGGATTTGAAATCGCCGTTGGAGAAAAACCAGGAACTCAAAAACATCCTTCTCAACGAGACTCCGTGGCTCCTATACGCCAAAAACGAGAGCGAGGGTATGAAAAAACTCGCCCATCTCTTCAACAAGAAGGCTGTGGATGAAGTCAATAGCGTGTATATCAAGAAATTGAAAGAAGGACAGTATTACGACGGCGGCTGGCCCTGGCACAAAGGAATGAAACAGAACCAATTCATCACGCAAGACATCCTCATCGACCTTGGACGCCTCCGCAAACTCGACGCCATAGAGAACGAAAACGACCGCAAAGCCATCGAACAGATGACCAAGCTCGCCATCGGCTACATCGACAAGCAGTTGGAAGAAGACTACAAAGACCTCAAAGAAAGGCTCAAACCCGAGGAACTGGAAACCTATTTCCCGGGCTACTACGCGATTCAATACTTCTATGCGCGGAGCTACTTCACTGAGCTTCCCCTGCCGCAATCCACGCAGGAGGCTTACAACTTCTACCTCGAAAAAATCGAGAAACATTGGACCAATTTCACGATGTACGGCAGCGCGATGATTGCCATCACATTCAAGCGTCTTGGCAGACCAGAAATCCCCGCAAAAATCATCGAAATGTTCCAAAACAACGCCCAATACTCGGAGGAGTTCGGTATGTACTATTCCAAAAACCTCAACGGCTACCACTGGTACAATTCGCCGATAGAAACCCAGGCTGCCATCATAGAGGCTTTTGCGGAGTTCAACAAGCCGCACGAGGTGGAGGAATTGAAAATTTGGCTCATCAAAAACAAACAGACCAACTCCTGGTCGTCTGTCCGCGCCACCGTGGAAGCGGTCTATGCGCTCCTGATGAACGGCGAACGCCTCAACACAAAAGAACAGCCCTGCAAAATCACAATCGGCGGCAAGAGCCTCGACGGGCAGTACTCCGAAGGTGCGGCTTACATCAAAAAGACGTACCCGAAAGCTGAAATTTCGCAATCACTCGCCGACATCACAATCGAAAACCCCAACTCGCACATCGCATACGGCGCAAGCTACATCCAATATTTTGAGGAGTACGAGAATGTGCGCTCCACCGCCAACGGACTCACCCTCAAAAAGGAATTGTATCTTATCAAGAAGAACGACCTTGGCGAAGACATCGCAACCCTCGTAACGCCCGGCACGCCGCTCCACCCGGGCGACAAAATCAAGGCGCGTTTCGTGATGACCACCGACCGCGACCTCGAATTTGTATTCCTGAAAGACAACCATTCGGCGACATTCGAGCCGAGCAACAAACTCTCTGGAATGAGGCATCAAGACAGCCTTTGGTACTACGAATCCACCAAGGACGCCGCCGAGGAATTTTTCATCGACTTTATGCAGAGAGGAACGTATGTATTTGAGTACCAGCTTTTTGCCGTACACAAAGGCATACTCTCCAACGGCATTGCCACTGTGGAATGTATGTACGCGCCAGAATTCCGCGCCAATTCGACATCGCAGAAGGTGAAGGTAGAATAGAGATGACGGCGGACACGATTAGGAAACCAATTCCAAAATCGCCGCCTCATCATCTGCCGGATTGTACCAATGCCCGGCAATGGTCTTATTGAACCAGGTAATCTGTTTTTTGGCGTAGCGGCGGGTGTTGCGCTTGATGCGTTCAACGGCAGTATCGAGGTCGGTATTGCCGTCGAGATAATCAAACAACTCCTTGTAACCCACGGTATTGAGCGGCATCAGATTGCGGTATTGGACAAGCGAGCGCACCTCATCCAAAAGCCCCTCCCCCATCATAATATCGACACGGCGGTTGATGCGGTCGTGGAGAATTTCGCGGGGATAATTGATGCCTATCTTAATTATTTCAAAATCGCGCTCCTTCTTGACGCCCGTCCTGAAACTCGAATACGGTTTGCCAGTCTGAATGCAGACTTCCAACGCCTTGATGATGCGGGTGTGGTTGTGGAGGTCGCAGGTGTCATAATATGCGGGGTCGAGGAGTTTCAATTGTGATTTCAATGGCTCTATGCCCTCGGTCTCAAAACGTTGCCAAAGTTCGGCACGGAGAGCCTCATCGGGGTCGGGCGCGAGGTCGATGCCATTGCACACGGCATCAATATAAAGCATTGACCCTCCGCACATTACGGCTACATCCTTGCGGCGAAAAATGTCGTTTT
>JAFXMJ010000515.1 GCA_017530465.1 Bacteroidales bacterium | reverse complement strand
TGATGCCGCTGAAAATCTTGTTGAAATTAGTATTGATGTCATCAATCTTTTCATAAACGGCGTGTCCAAGTTCAGGAACACGCTTTGCAAGCACGTAAATCGAATCTTTCACGAGTGCAAAATCCTTCTGAATAGAATTTTCAGCACGTAAAAAATCCGTTGACAAATAAACAATTTGCGTGTTTGTCTTCAACTGATTAATCATAGACTCCTGGTTGAAAGAAATAGTCAACAAATTGTCCAAAATCTGACGTATATCATTGATGTTTTCCTGATATTTTTTCTGCTGATTTTGCATCTGCAAGCCCTGCATTTGGTCAGCCAAATCCTCCATCTGCTCCGAAGACTCCTCCATCTGCTCCGAAAGTTGCTCACGACGCTGACGCGAATTTTGGTTTTGATTGCCATTTTGCTGATTCTGATTTTTGTTAGAATCAGTTTTTTGTGAATCAGACCGCTGCGAATCCTGTTTTTGCGTGTCAGATTTCTGTGAATCTTGCTTTTGTGAATTTGTTTCTTGTGAAACAGACTGCTGCGAATCTGATTTATTAGCGTCACTGTTATCATTATTGGCGTCTTTTATCTGATTCTGCGAATCAGATTTGTCGCCGTTTTGAGCATTATTATCAAACTTGTTAGGCTTGTTTTCCAAATCGTTCAACTCATTTTGCTGATGTTGGAGGTTGCGTTTCAAATCTTCAAACTGCGATTGTACGTCATTAATTTGGAGTTTGTTGTCCCCTAACTCCTCATTCAATCGCATCAAATCGTTGTAATCTTTGAATTTTTCGCTGAATTGATTCAACAAATCTTCCATTTTTTGAGTCAAATCCTGGTTGTCAGCGTCAGAATTTTGGTCGTTTTGCGACTTATTATCGGCATTATTGTCAGACTTATTCGCATTATTCTTGTCTGATTTATTATTTTTGTTGCTTTGATTAGCATTTTGATCGTCTCCCTGCTCTTTGATTTCACGTGAAATATCACGAAGATCCTCAGCCAAATCATTCAAATCTTGCGTCAATTTTTGCAATTTGTTGTCAACATTGTACATTTTCATCAACTCGCTATTGCGTTCCAACTGCTCATTGATTTGGTCGAAATCAAACTTCAAATCCGAAATATTGTCGCGGAGACTCTTCTCATTGAGGGAGTTTTTCATTTCATTAATCTTATCCAACAATTCCTTGATATCGTCGGTGAGAAGATTGTCCCAAAGTTCCTGCAATTGACGCTGTTTTTCCATCAAATCTTCCGACATTTCGGGCGAAAGTTGGTTTTCAAAGGCGTTTTTCGACGAATTTTCTTGCGAAAGTTCCTGCATCAACTGCTGCAAACGGTTCTGTTTTTCCATCAGATTGTTCAATTTTAATTGTTTTTCCCAATCTGAAATCATATCATTGGCAGAAATTGACTTCTGAAAATCATTCAAATCGTTGGTCAATTCGTTCAAAATGCGCTTGGCCTGGTCAACTTTGTCAGAAATAGACGTATTCAAATTGTCAACACGTTCCTGTTTTTCCACGTTTGTGATGGTCGTATAAACCGAAATAGGCGTCTTGGCTGCCTTAAAACCAGATACAGCATCATTATCTCGAACCTCAAAATAGTAAGAAACCGACTTTGGCAAATTGTTGAAATCAAAGTAAAAATAAAAATCCTGCGACACAGACTGAGCCACGTCAATCGGCTGCGATTTAATATTTTGAGGCGATTTGGTATCGTAATAATTAAACGTCAGCGAGTGAAAACCGTAATCGTCGGCGATGTGTCCAGAGAAGAAAACAGCGTTTGCCGTGGTGGAATCCACCGCCGAAACCACCTGAATCTGCGGATAATAATCGGGAACAATATTCACGTGAAACAAATTTGAGGAATATTTGAAGCCATTTTCACCCGTCGCATCGTAATGATAATCGAAAGATTTGAGGGCTTTACGGTTCGTAACAACCTTTTCGCCGTCAATTTTGGACTCAACGAGGGCTGTATCAGCGTAAAAATTGAAGCCTTGACAGTTGGCAACATCAAATTTCCACGAAATTTGCGACCCAAAAGGCACTGTAAAATCACCAGTGTTTTCAAATTCGTCGCCCTTGATTTGAGTGTAAGCAGGCGGAGTTACCGACACCGTAACACCCAAAACTTGCGGTTTTTGGAATACAGAAACCGTAAAATCGTCGGTCTGATAGCCCAAATATCCAAACGAAAAATCGACATCAGCCGTCAAATTGCGGAATGTATATGAATAATGATTGGCAGAATCTACATTCATACGGGCATTTACAACCGAGGTTTTCACATAAACATCCTGCGGCGACGACGGCCCGTCAACCTCCAAAAGCACCGTGAAGTCATCACCGTTGGCACACTTCAAAGAATCGTTGAGCAGGCGCACAGTGTAAGGATTGTCAGGCTGATAATACACAGAATAATTCATAAAACGCGACGCACCCGACGACATTTTTGCCCTGAAAAAATAGCTCATCAAAAGCAAAAACGCCAAAATGCCACCCGAAACATACAGAAATTTACAAGTTTTTTGAAAATTGATGGCGTGAGTGAAATTCCACGGCGATATTTTTTCAATCTTTTGATTGATGGCTGCCACGAGAAAATCGTTGCTCTCTCCCCTATTCAACTGAATGACATTGAGCAACATATCACTACTATCCGAAAAATATTCGGATATGATGCCCGCCGCCTCTTCGTATGAAATGTAAGGGATTAATTTCAACAATTTGCCAAGCGGAATCCCGATGAAAAAAACAAAAACCGCTGCAAAGACAAACAACAAAAAGTAAAACAAAATGGTCTTTACAATCGGTGTCATAAATGCAAAACTCTCAATCATAAACACCGAAAACAGCGAAACCGCCGCCACCAAAAGCAGCAGCAACACGCCCACAACAATCCTGTTGGAATAAAACTTCCTCACAAAATCGTCCAACTTGGATTCTATGACTGAAAAATTCGACTGCATCATTTCTTCTTGTATTTAATTAACCATTTGTATGGATCGAGGCTTTCTGTGCCTTTCCATATCTGAAAATTGAAGTTGGCGTGGCTCTGCTCGTCGCTAAACGAACCGATTACATCGCCGCGCTCCAACTCGTCGCCAACGGACACTTCCGTATTGTCCAAACCGTTGTAAACTGTATAATAAACGCCGTGTTTAACAATCACAACGTATTGATTGCGAGGCAACAAAGTGATTTTTGTAACCACGCCGCCATACACGCATTGCACCTTGGCAGACGACGGCACGCAAAAATCAATTCCATCATTCTTAATCCTGACATTATCAAAAACAGGATGCGGTTTTACACCATAATAATTGATAATGACCGCCTTATGCACGGGCCAAATCAAATATCCTTCCTGCAATTGAAAGAGCGTTGACGAATCTGACCTTGAATCCACCGCCGCAAATTGCGATACTTTGCGGATAGAATCGAGATTGTTTCGGTGGATTTCGCCATCAACGACTGTTTCGTTTCTCAAATGACGGAGCAATTCTGACCGGCGCGACGTGTATTGACGGAGAAACCCCTCCTCTACTCCCTGCTGTTTTGCCTTGTTTGCCTTCATTAATTTGCAAAATTCAAGCTCCGAAACCACCTTTTCAATGTCGCGTTTAAGGTTTTTGATGTTGAGGATTTTTTTCTTTCTATAATCCGACAACCACTTGACATACAAGAACTGACGGTATGTCGTGTACAAATTGTCGAAACTAAAAATGTCAAAATTTTCGTACATCAAACTGCGAAGCCGGTAAGCCTTCACCACCAAATCGGAATAGATATTTTTTTCATATTCCAACTGTGCGCTGAGTCGGTCATAATATATTTCGTGATTGCGAATATCCTTGTCAATCTGCACAATCGAATC
>JAFXMJ010000514.1 GCA_017530465.1 Bacteroidales bacterium | reverse complement strand
GCCCTGCCCGTGGGTCTTGACAGCGGACTCGACCGTCTCCTCGAAATGGCTACCACTCAGACCGTTGCACCCGTTGACAACAAAGGCAAAGTAACCGAGAAAGACATCACCGACGATTACATCCGTTTCCAGCAAAAATACCTCTCGCCAGCCTTCAATGACCTGAAAATCGGCGTTGACATCTCCAACGGCGCGGCGGCGGTAATCGTGCAGAAGATTTGGGGCGAGGGCGGCGCGTTCCGTTACATCAACGAAACCCTCGACGGCACTTTTCCCGCACATTCGCCAAACCCGTTGATGCCCGAAAACACCAAGCAGATGCAAGATTTCGTCAAGGAAAACGGATTGGACGTTGGCGTGGTGTTCGACGGCGACGCCGACCGTGTAGTCTTCGTTGACGACAAGGGTCGCCACATTCCGCCCGATTTGATAATTGCCGCTATGGGCGAATATTTCTTCGCCGACGGCAAGAAACCCGACGGACAGGTAATTGAGGACATCCGCACATCCAAGGCAGTAGGGGAGTACCTGCAACGTTTTGGCGCAGAGACGTATATGTGGAAAGTTGGACGCGCCAACGCCGCGCCGCGCCTCCGCGAAATCAACGGTCTCTACGGCGGCGAATATGCCGGACACTATTACTTCCGTGATTTCTTCTACTCCGATTCGGGAATTATGGCGGGCAGCATTATGTTGAACGTTGTCAGCAACCTCAAAAAACAGGGTCGCCGCCTTTCCGACCTCATCGACGAAATCGCCAGATACCAAAATTCGGGCGAAATCAATTTCAAGATTGAGGACAAGCGCGGCGCGATGGAGCGCGTGAAGAACTATTACGTCAGCAAGGAAAAGCCCACGGCGTTCTACGACTTCGACGGCTACCGCGTGGAGTACAAGGATTGGTGGCTCAACGTCCGAATGTCCAACACCGAGCCGTATCTCCGACTTCTCTGCGAGGCTACCACAAAGCAGCTCCTCGACGAAAAAGTCGCCGAAATCACAAAACTGATTACAACGTAAATTCACGTTTGCGCCTACGGCGCGCACTTTTTTTAACAAAAATTACCGTCAATTTAATCGTCAATTACCATCAATTTTTCGATTATGGTAGTAAAAATTGACGGTAATTTATTTAAAATTGACGGTAATTTTTGTTCAAAAAAACAACGCCGCAAGGCGTTGCAATAAATACGACAAGATATGAAAAAACTTCTGTTAATTATCGTTCTCATAATCGCCACTGCCGCCATCGCCGCCGCGCAAAACGACAACCATTCGCAGCGCGACGTCATTTTCCTCAAGAGCGGCAGCACCGTCAAGGGTCAGGTCATCGACAAGAAAGACGATGGCAGCGTCCGCGTTAGGACCGGCGACGGACACGTGTACCATTTTGACGGCAAGGAAGTGCAGCGCATCGAGAAGGAGACTCCACGTGCCAACAACAATCAGCAGCAACAGCAAAACGATTATCAGCAGCCATCCGGCAACAACCGCAACAAGCACGGCAAACAGGGCAAGCACAACCGCGCCAACAATTACGAACACAACAACCCCGCCGCGCAAAACAAGACCGTAACGCAGCAAAACCAATATCAAAGCCGACAGAGCGACCGCCGACAGACTTTCAAAAACAAGCAGAAAGACAAGCTGCCAGCCACATACGCCGAGGAAGGTTACAGGTGGTTTGTGGAGGCTGGATTCCTGCCCGGCGTTACCTGCTCCGACGGTTACGACCAGGAATTTACGTCGAGGGCAATGTTGGCGACCTCGCACGGATACCAATTGAGCGCGCACACATTCGTTGGCGGCGGCATCGGGGCGCATTACTTCCTGCACCGCAAGGAGATTGCCGTGACGCCGTTTGTGGATTTCAGATACGATTTTTTTGCAGACCTCAATTCTCCTTTTGTGGGCGCAAGGGCTGGCGGATACATACAACAGGGCGGCTCGGGCGGATTTTTCAACGCAATGGTGGGATACCATTTCGGGCGCGTGAGCCTTACCGCCGGATATGAAATTGCACCCTACAAATACCTGACCACCACCAACAAGGACTTCTGCGAGGAATCCAAATATTACAGCTCATTCCTTTTAAAAATCTCGATGGACTGGGGCGGACGATAATTTTTTTTGCGCATAACAAATATTATCATTACATTTGCAAAACGACAAAAACACAGACATTATAATAATGAACAACAACTACAAGCTTATAGAACAACGCCACGTGGACGATGTGGAAGGGGAGGTATTCCTGCTCGAACACATCAAAAGCGGTGCAAAAGTGCTTAAAATCGCCAACAGCGACACCAACAAGACATTCTGCATCACCTTCAAGACGGAACCCGACGACGAGTCGGGCATCCCGCACATACTCGAACACTCGGTGCTCAACGGCAGCAAGAAATACCCCGTCAAAAGCCCGTTTGACCAGCTTATGAAAGGCTCGCTCTCCACATTCCTCAACGCAATGACCGGCGAGGAGCTTACTATGTTCCCGATGGCGAGTGTCAGCCACAAGGATTATTTCAATCTTATGGATGTGTACCTCGACGCCGTGTTCAATCCGTTGATATACAGCGACCATCGCATCCTCCGTCAGGAAGGCTGGCGCATTGAGGCTAAGAACGCCGACGACCCGTTCCGCTACACCGGCGTGGTGTACAACGAGATGAAAGGCAATTACAGCGACCCGATGTGCGACGTATTCCACAAGATTGGACACACACTTTTCCCCGACAATGGCTACGGACTCGATTCGGGCGGCTACCCGGAAGCAATCCCCACATTGACCCAGGAGCATTTTGAGGAGTACCACCGCAATCATTACCGTCCAGAAAATTCATACATTTTCCTCTACGGCGACGCCGATTTTGAGAAGGAGCTCCAATTGCTCGACGAAGGCTACCTCTCCAAATACGAAAAGCAGGGCGGCAACTACGACATCAAGCCGCAGGCACCCTTCAAGGAGATGAAGGTAATCAACAGCGAATACCCCGCCCACGAAGGCTCTGAGGAGGACGGCGACACATACAATACGCTCACTTTCGTCACCTGCGACATCCATACGCCATACGCAACAGGCGCGTTCAACGTAATCCTCGACGTACTTGTAAGCCAGGAATCAGGCGCAATCAAAAACGCACTCATCGACGCCGGAATATGCACGTCGATAGACACTTACGTCTCCAACAGCCAGCAATGCATAGTTTCGTTCCTTGCCTTCGACTGCAAGAAGGATTCGCTCCACGAGTTCCAGCAGGTGATAGACAAGGTGTTGCGCGATGTAGCCGCCAATGGTCTCGACAAGGAAAGCGTTGACGCAGTGCTCAATAGGATGGAATTTGCGCTCAAAGAGTCCAACGACGCACAGCGCGGCATCAAGCTCAACGGTATGTTGGTAAATTCGTGGATTTTTGGCGGCAACCCAATCAAAATCCTCGAACAGGCAGACCGTTACGAGGAGTTCAAGAAAAAGGTGGAAGAAGGCTTCCTCGAAGACCTCATCCGCAAATATCTCATCGACAATCCGCACTCACTCCTCGCGTCATTCGCGCCCAAGCAAGGTCTCGTGCAGGAGGCGGAGGCAAAAATCCAGAAGTCGCTCGACGAATACAAGGCGTCGCTCACCAAGGAGCAAATCGACCAATTAGTGGCAGAAAACGAAGAACTCGACCGCTACCAAAACACGCCCGACACGCCCGAAGCCCTCAAAACCATCCCGACGCTCCGCCTCACGGACATCAACCCGACAGCCGTGGATTATCCCATCGAAAAGGACACCATCGACGGCATCCCGACGCTCCGTCACGAATACAACACCAAAGGCATCATCTACCTGCAATTCTTCTTCGATATGAAGGCGTTGCCGATGACACTTGTACCATACGCATCGCTAATGTCCAACATCATCGGACTGATGCCGACCAAGAAGCACACCTTTGGCGAACTCGACAACGCAATCAACAAATATACAGGCAGTTGCACCGCTGGTTACGACCTCTATTCGCGCATCGAGGGCAAGACGAGGCAGCCGTTTGCATTGTTTAAATTCCAAGGCAAATCGCTCGTCAAGAATCTCGCAAAGATGACCGACCTCCTTATAGAGATGACCAACGAGACCATCTTCGACGACAAAGACCGCCTGCGCGACATCGTGATGCGCCAAGTGTCGGAAATCACGATGGACATCAATTACAACGCCTACCAGTACGCCCGCGACCGTATGCTCTCGCAGTACAACGACGCAGGCAAAATCGGACAGCTCGTGGAAGGCATCGACTATTATATGATGCTCAAAGACCTCGGCGAAAATTTTGAGGCAAAGGTTGACGACCTCATCTCGAAGTTCAATACCGTGAAATCCCTGCTCCTCAACCGCGACAACCTCCAATGCTTCGTATATTGCGCCGGCAGCGACTATCAGGCAGCCACGGAGCAAGTCAAGCGTTACGCCGCAGCCCTCGACACCCGCAAGACCACATACCAGCAATGGACATACTCAGGCGCACACATCAACGAGGCGATAATAATGCCCTCGAAGGTGCAATACGTATTGAAGGCCTACGACCTGCTCGACCCGCAATACACATACAGCGGCACATTGCCGGTACTGAGCAAAATACTCTCCACCGACTACTTGCAGACCAACGTCCGCGTCCGTGGCGGCGCATACGGCAGCTGGGGCGGCATCACGCCCGACGGCATCGCCTGCCTCTCGTCGTACCGCGACCCCAACCTCCAAAACACCATCGATGTCTATGACAACATCCCCGGCTACCTTGCCAATTTTGATGCCGACGACGACGCAATGACCAAATACATCATCGGCACAATTTCCAACAGGGATATGCCCGTGGCAACTTCACAGCGCGGTCGCACGGCTTTGTCGCGATACAGGCAGGGATTCACCTTCGACCAAATCCAGCAGGAGCGCAACGAAATACTTGCCACCACCGCGCAGCAAATCCGCGACCTCGCACCGCTAATGGCAAAAGTGCGCGACCACGGCACTGTGTGCGTCCTCGGCGGCGAGGAAAAGATAATGGAATCCAAAGATTTGTTCAACAACATAATACGCATTTAAGACTATGAAAAAACTACTATTGATAATGCTCCCGATGCTCGCCGCCCTGCTCTTGGGCAGCTGTCGCGGCGACGAAGGCCCAATGGGACCGGAAGGCCCGATGGGTCCGGCGGGAAGGGACGGAATGGATGCCGAAGGCTTCAAGAGTTTCGACCACGTATTCGAAGTTTTTCAAGATGATTGGGAAGCTATAACGGATACAGAAGAACCCTATTTCAAGTACTCGTTTAAATTCGAGGAAATGGAAAAAGAAGTTATCAACAATCACGGCTTGATAACAGTTTACAGAGTTTTGAACGATGGATACTTTGGTGTATTACCAGCCATCAGACTCTGCAACTACAAGGACGATGAGGGCAAAGACGTCAATTACACACAAGTAATTGACTATGAATTTGCCGAAGGAGTCATCAATTTCTACGTCACCAACAGCGACTTCTATATGGGCGACAAACCAGAAAGAATGAAGTTCAAGGCTTTGGTTCATTACTATTAGAAATTAATCGCGACAACTAAACTAAGCCGTCCCCAAAGAACATAACGCTTTGAGGACGGCTTAGATTTTTTCTATTTAACCCTTGCCCAATCCAAAAACATTATTTATATTTGCGACATCTCATTTACAACAATTAAAACTCATCAATTATGACAAAAAACGCAATCTTCGCCGCTCTGTTGGCATTGGGCTGCGCCACCGCAAACGCCCAAGAAAAACTTTTCAACCAGGCGAGCGTACAATCTCCCGTCATCAACAACGACGGCACTGTTACCTTCAACATCTACGCGCCAAAGGCAGTCAAAGTGGAAGTTTCAGGCGATTT
>JAFXMJ010000513.1 GCA_017530465.1 Bacteroidales bacterium | reverse complement strand
TTCTGCCTCAAAGAATTTCTCCACGTCGTTTGAATTTCCGATGATTACCTTCTGGACGCCTTGGTTGACGGTGCGGAAGGCGTTTTCGAGTTTTGGAATCATACCCTCCGAGAAGATGCCTTTTGCGGAGAGTTCGGGGTAGTTTTGAGTGTTGAGGAGCGGGATTACCGAATTGTCGTCGTTGGCATCCATAAGAACGCCCTTCTTCTCAAAACAGAAAAAGAGGTTTGTTTTCACGTGTTTAGCAAGACCGGCGGCGAGGGTGGAAGCCACGGTGTCGGCGTTGATGTTGAGGAGTTGTGCGTTCTTGTCGGCGGCGATTGTTGCAATTACGGGTGTGTAGCCGTCTTTTACGAGGTTGATAAGCAATTGAGCATTAACGCCTTCCGAAGTGATGTCGCCCGCAAAACCATAGTCGATGTCCTTGACGGGACGTTTTACGGCGTCTAAGAGTGTGCCGTCCACGCCCGAAAGTCCCACGGCGGGTCTGCCGAGCGAATTGAGCCGGGCGGCGATGGTCTTGTTGATGAGTCCGGCATATACCATCGTTACTACTTTGAGGGTTTCCGCGTCGGTGATGCGCCGTCCGCCCACCATCACGGGTTCGATGCCCATACTCGTAAGTATCTGATTGGCAACCTTTCCGCCGCCGTGTACGAGTATGATGTTTTTCTTGATGCCCGACAGTTTAGCCAGGAATTTGTTGCGCTCGTCCTCATTGTCGATGACCTTGCCGCCTATTTTTACGATGTTGATTTCTTCCATTTTTATAATGATTGATTTTACAATGCAAAGTTAGAAAAATTATTTGGAATTTTCATTGTTTTTTCAGAGCAATGCAAATGCCCAGCCCAATATGCCTGAAATGACAATCAAAAGTATTGGGCTTACTTTTTTTAATAGTAATTGTGCTGCCACTGTGCCGCCAAATATCACTACGCTCAGCCAAGAGGTGAATGTCTCTCGGTCGCACATCAGCAAGCCGCCTGCGATGATGAGTCCAGCCACCACGGGCATCATATATTCCATCGGTTTTTTCACATACAATGACTCTTTGTGCTTGAAAAACAATGCCAATACCAATGCCATCAGCAATACCGACGGCAAACACAGCGAAAATGTTGCCACCACAGAGCCAAGCCATCCCGCCTCCGAGAAGCCCACAAAGGTGGCTGTATTGATGGATATTGGGCCCGGCGTCATCTGCGAAATTGCAATCAAGTCGGCAAACTCCGCCGCGTTCATCCATTGGTATTCGTCAACTACCTCCATCCTTATCATGGAAATCATCGCGTATCCGCCGCCAAAGCCAAATAGTCCTATCTTAAAAAATACCCAGAATAATTGTAAGTAAAGCATTGTTCAATAATTAAAAATGATTGTGACAACTCGAAACGAAAATTGACGGTAATTTTTTTTTAATTGACGGTAATTTTCGTTTGAAAAAAACAGGGCACGTAGTGCCCGTTCGTCATTCTCGTTTGGCTGCGAACCATTTGGCGTAGATGACGCCGGCGATGATTGCCGCAATTATCAGATAGACAGGCGATATGCCGAATAGCAGTATCAGAAGGCACGCGCCGATAGGAATCCACGCCGTCGCCCACGTCACCTTAGCTTTTTTGAGCATCTTGATGCCTGGCACTATTATCAATGCCGCCACGCACGGACGGATGCCCGAAAATACGTTTCTGACTGTTTCGTATTCGTTCATATCGCGGAAAAATGATGCTATCACCATTATGATAATCATCGACGGCAACGTTGCGCCCATCATCGCCGCAAACGAACCTGCCGCGCCTTTGATTTTGTTGCCGGTGTATAGTGCCATATTGATTGCAAATACGCCAGGGAGAGCCTGCGCAAGCGTTATCGATTCCCAAAATTCGTCCTCGTCCATCCACTTGTTGCGGTCGACGAGTGCGTCTTTTACCATCGCAATCATCGCATATCCGCCGCCGAAGGTGAACGCTCCAATTTTGAAAAACGACCAAAAAAGTTTTAGTGTCAACATTTATACAATCTCAATGTGGTCGTGGTCAGTCACTTTGCCGCAGTAGAAGCATTTGAGCGACACGGTGTCGCCAGCGATGACGTCGAATTTGGTCGGCATCGGCTCGGCGTTGGTGATGCACTTTGGGTTGATGCACTTGCAGATGCCCTTGATAGTGGCGGGAAGCTCCACGGGGCGTTTCTCCTTCACCTCGTAGTCTCGGATGATGTTGAGGTTGGCGGTCGGGGCGATGAGTGCTATCTTGTTGATTTCCTTGTCCTCAAAAAATTTGTCAGAGACCTTGATGATTGCCTTCTTGCCAAACTTCTGAGAATCAAGGTTGTTGCCGAATGTCACGGGCGTGTCGATGCGGTCGAGACCAAGTATCCTGATTACCTTAAAAAGGTCTTTGGCGGGGATGTGGTCTATCACAGTGCCGTTTTTTATCGCGCTTACTTTCAGTTCTTTCTTTTCCATTGTTGTAAACATAAATGATTGTTTTGGTTATCCGCCTTGCGGCGGATTCTTCTTTTTTTAACAAAAATTTTAACGAATTTAAGGCGAATTTTAACGAATTACTTTTTTAGAAAATTCGTTTTAATTCATTATAATTCGTTTAAATTTTCGTTCCAAAACACCGCCGCAAGGCGGTGCCGGTGCAAATAATTATCGTTTGAGACCGAGTAGATAGGTGATTACAGCTTGACGCGCAAATACGCCGTTCCTTGCCTGCTCGAAGTAGTAGGCTTTTGGACTGTCGTCCACATCCTGGTTGATTTCGTTGATGCGTGGCAGGGGATGCAATATTTTCATTGTCGGCTTGGCGTTGGCGAGCATCGAATTGCGCAATACGTACACGTCCTTGGTCTTTTCGTATTCCACGAGGTCGGTGAAACGCTCCCTCTGCACCCTTGTCATATAGATGATGTCGGCTTCGGGGATGAGGTCATTGAATTGTTCGTGTTCAAAATACTTGACGCCCTTGTTATTGAGGAAAGTCTTGTACTCGTCGGGAAGGCGGAGCTTGGGGTGCGACACGAAGTGGAACGTGGGGTTGAATGGCGACATCGCCTGCAAGAGTGAGTGCACCGTGCGGCCGTATTTGAGGTCGCCCACCATAAAGATGTTGATATTGTCGAGCCTTCCTTGCGTTTTCTTAATTGAATACATATCGAGAAGGGTTTGAGTGGGGTGCTGGTGAGCACCGTCGCCTGCATTGATCACGGGCACAGTAGCCACCTCGCTTGCGTATCGGCAGCTTCCTTCAAGAGGATGGCGCATTACAATAAGGTCGCAATAGTTCGACACAATGCGTATTGTATCTTTGAGGGTTTCACCTTTCGACACGCTTGAAATGTTGGGGTCGGAAAATCCGATAACCCTTCCGCCGAGACGGTTGGCGGCGCTTTCAAAACTCAGTCGTGTGCGAGTGGACGGTTCAAAAAACAGCGTGGCTACCACTTTGCCGTCCAAGAGGTGCGGTTCGGGGTGACGCTCAAAATCTTCGGCAATTTCAAGTAACCGCAGAATCTCATTGGTGGAGAAGTCTGTGATGGATATAAGACTTTTGTTTGTCATTTATTTATAGTGTTTTATTGTTTTTAAGGTTGTGTTTTTTATTATTGCAAATATAATAATTCGCTGTAATCGTAACCGAGTTTTTTGAAAAAATTTCGTTTTGTTGATATAAAAAACTATTTTTGCGCAGTAAAACAATATTTTAATGATTACCACTTTTATCATAGTAATTACTGCGATTGTTTCGATATTCGCATTTCAGGATCAAAACCCGCTGCCGTACAGCATGGCGCGTCCCGAATGGTTCGACAAGTTTAAGTTCAATGCCTACATGGTTTGGCACCGTCACGATTTTTTCAGATTGGTGACCTCTGGCTTTGTGCA
>JAFXMJ010000512.1 GCA_017530465.1 Bacteroidales bacterium | reverse complement strand
TTCAGCATCAAATCTCAACTCGGCAGTCCATCAACGCTTCTCAACGCAGGAGAAACCACCAATATTTGCTATCATATTACCAATAAGTCAATGTCTGATAGTGAATTATCAGAAATAAACGATATTGAAGACCATTTGCCGAGAATGGGCGCATTGATTGAGCGCGGTTACGGTTTGGAATATTCAAACATTGAACATAACACCTTCCGAAACAACCTTTTGTTTCTTGATACTTGTATGCCTCAGTTTATAGCGCATTGTTTAATTTGCGACAATTTACCCAATTCCACTTCGTCGATAAAAAGTGCTGTTGAAACGGTTGCAGCGCAAAATCCTTTTCATTTTACGGGTAGCAATGTAGTTGCATTTTACGAACACAAAATGAAAGTTCTTTTGCTTGATTCCGCACTCGGGATGACGCCTGCAAAAGAATGGACGGGGCGTTACGATGCAAACGGTGGCTATCTTGTCGTCAAAAAAGACGGCGACATTGTTTGCTACCATTTTTACAACCGCAATGATGTTGAGGATTATCTTTATAACAACACACGATTTGAACGTGCAAGCCGTGGACGCTACCATTTTGGCTCACTCTACTGCGCCAACGATGGCGAAGTTTATATCAAACTGAATTTGCAGATTAGGTTTACAAAATAGATGCAATCTTATCCCACAACTGTCAGAAATCACCAAATGGCTCAGTGGTCAGCATAACTTCACGCTGCGCACCATTGCCCAATTATCTGCCTTTTTCGGCGAGCCGTTGGTGTGGGCGTAGTGATTATAGTTTCGCCATTGTTTGCACAAATCTTTTCTCCCATTGCTACAATTCCGACAATCTATTGTACAATATCGACTTTTGTGGCGTTGTAATTTGCGGCATACCATTTAATTTTATACCTTTGCATTTACAAAATCGACATTAAAAATGAAAAGACAACTTCTGACTTTGTTAATTGTTATGCTGTCGGCGATTCAGACATTTGCCGACGGACGTTTTTGCATTGTTAAGGACGGCAGGGCGGCTCAGATTGTGGTGTCCGACAACGATTGGAAGGGCGTAATACGTGCCGCCAACGACCTCGGCGACGACATTAGAAAGGTGTCGGGCGTGGCGTCAAAAGTTATAAACAATTATGACTTATCTGACGGTAATGCGCCTGTGATTATCGCCGGAACAATTGGCAAAAGCACTGTAATTGACCGACTTGTAAAACAGAAAAAAATCGACGTCAGCAAGGTGCGCGGACAGTGGGAGTCGTATCTGATTGACATCGTGGACGGCAACCTCATTATCGCGGGCAGCGACAAGCGCGGCACTATCTACGGCATTTACGAAATCAGCCAACGCATTGGAGTATCGCCGTGGTATTGGTGGGCAGATGTTCCCGTAAAACATTGTGATGAAGTATATTACGACGGCGGACGTATTGTGCAGCCGTCGCCCAAAGTCAAGTACCGTGGCATTTTTATCAACGACGAGTGGCCCTCGTTTGGCGGATGGTGTACCAACAATTTTGGCGGAGTCAATTCTAAGGCATACGCCAAGATGTTTGAATTGCTTTTGCGTCTCAAAGCCAATTACTTATGGCCGGCAATGTGGGCGACGGCTTTCAACGAAGACGACCCCGAAAGTCCGCGCCTTGCCGACGAATATGGTATTGTGATGGGCACCTCGCACCACGAACCAATGATGCGCAGCCATCAGGAATATCTCCGCCGCAAGGACAAAATCGGCGCGTGGGACTATTCCACCAACAAGGATAACATAGAACAGTTTTTCCGCGAGGGAATGTTGCGCAACAAGAATTATGACAATATTGTTACAATCGGAATGCGTGGCGACGGCGATGTGGCAATGGGCAAGGGCGACGATGCCGAAAATATCAACACTTTGCGCAAAGTCGTTGACGCTCAGCGAAAAATCATCAAGGACATTTACGGCAAACCCGATGCCGTGCCGCAGTTGTGGGCTATTTTTACCGAGGTGCAGCGTTATTACGACGCGGGAATGACTGTGCCCGACGATGTTACATTGCTTTTTTGCGACAACAATTGGGGCTACATCCGCCGCAAGGGGCGCGATTTTGAACGCAAACGCAAGGGTGGCTTAGGGCTATATTATCACATAGATATGAACGGTGGCCCGTGGAACGACCGTTGGATTAATACCACCACTATTCCAAAACTACGCGAACAACTGCACCTTGCATACGCCAGCGGCATCGACAGGATTTGGATTATCAACGTTGGCGACCTCAAACCCAAGGAAGTGCCTATTGATTTCATTATGCATTATGCTTGGAATCCCGACGCCATCAATCCCGGCGACGAACAGGCTTATTTATAGGCGTTTACAAAGAGTGTCTTTGGCGAAGAATTTGCCGACGAGACCGCAGACATCATTGCAAAATACACCAAATACAACCTTTGGCGCAAACCCGAAGTGCAGTATCCGGGCATTTTTAATTATGAAGAAATGCTCAAAACCGGCAGTCTTTGGCAGCAACTTGTGGTGCGCTGCGAGGCGTTGAAGGAGCGGATTCCTGCCGAAATGCAGGACGCTTTCTTCCAATTGGTTTATTATCCGGCAGTTGCGGGTGCGGGAGTGGCTCAGATTTATAATTGCGCAACCATCGGCGACAGCCTTACAATCAATTACTTGATGGAAAAGGACAAGCGTCTTTCTGATTATTACAACAATCAACTCGCGGGCGGCAAATGGCGCGGCATTATGCAAGACAACCATATCGGCTACACAAAATGGTCGATTCCTGACAATAATGTCAATCCTATGACGCTCGGTTTCAAGGTGTTCAATAGTCTCAGTCCCTCGTCCGACAGCAAGGAATATTCGATTCCGTCGTACAAATACACGCGCAAGGACGACGGATGGATTTTTCTTCCCGACCTTGGTCGCGGTGAGGGTTGTATGGGCGCAAAGGACGTGATGGCAGAAAACAGCGGTGCAAAAATGG
>JAFXMJ010000511.1 GCA_017530465.1 Bacteroidales bacterium | reverse complement strand
TTACCCGCGATAACAAACAAATATCAACAACACTATGTCCCCTGAATTTGTAAAGAACAACGGCGTAATAGCCGACCACAGCTATATAGAATGGCTCTCCGACGTCAAAAGGCGTTTCAAAAGCAGCCAAATCAAAGCGGCAGTCCGCGTCAACACCGAAATGCTTTCGTTTTATTGGAGCATCGGGCGAGACCTCGTAACCCTAAAAGCCGAAACACGTTGGGGTGCGGGCGTAGTAAAGCAATTTGCACTCGATATGCGCAATGCTTTCCCGGAAGAAACAGGCTTTTCATTTTCTAACGTGAAGTATATGAAAAAGTGGTTTCTGTTTTATTATGAGGAAGTTACAAAAGGCCACCAAGTTGGTGGCCTTTTACAAACCGACGAAAAAGGCCAGCAAGTTGCTGACCTTTTTCAGACAGACCCAATTCGTCAGCAAGTTGCTGACGAATTGGAGATGCCCACAATATTTGGTCTTGTACCGTGGAAACATCACGTACACATAATCACAAAATGCGAATCCGTTGACGAAGCAATGTTTTACATTGAGAAGACTGCCAACGAAGGTTGGAGCCGCAGTTATCTCGAAGACCAAGTGGCAAAAGGTCTCTACGACGCCCAAGGCTCTGCCATCACCAACTTTGAACGCACGCTCCCCGCACCGCAAAAAGATTTGGCTAAGGAGTTGCTCAAAGACCCTTACAATTTCAGTTTCCTTACAATGAAGGAAAAATACGACGAACACGACCTTGAAGACGCTCTTGTGAATAACATCACACGTTTTCTTCTCGAACTCGGCGCAGGTTTCGCCTTCGTTGGACGTCAGATGGAATTGCGTATGGACGAAGAAACAGCCTTCTTCCCCGACTTGATTTTCTACCACATACCGCAAAAACGCTATGTGATAATAGAATTGAAGGCGGTAAAATTCGTTCCCGAATTTGCTGGCAAACTCAATTTTTACGTTACCGCCGCCGACAAACTCCTTCGTGGCGAAGGCGACAATCCGTCGGTAGGCCTTGTTATCTGCAAAACAGCCAAGAAAACCATCGTCGAATGGTCGCTCCAAGACATTCAAAAACCATTGGGCGTGGCGACATACCAATTACAGGAGGTCGTTGACCGCACAGTAAAAGAAATCGAAATGAGAAACAAAGGCAAGTAAACCTTAATTGTCGCTGCTGCTGTTATTATTATTGGAATGGTCGTTGTTCCAACGCCAAGGATTTTGCGTGAAGTCGTCGTAATAGTCATCGTCATCATCTTTGCGGTCGTCCCTCTTCTTGGCAAACCTAAACAACAATGCAGCTATAAAGAAGAAACAGGCAAACACTATCACTTCAAAATACAGGCACACGCACCCCACAACAACTAAAATTGCAACTATTATGTTTCTAATTTTTGTATCCATAATCCAAATCCCGCTAATTGAACAATCTACTTAACGTTAGCCGCAATCCACTCCGCCATCTTCCGCAACGCCATTCCTCGGTGCGAAATCCCATTTTTAGCCTCCGCCGACATCTCCGCCATCGTAACGTCAAATCCATCGGGCTGAAAAATCGGGTCGTAGCCAAAACCGCCGTCGCCGTGCCTTTCGGTAGTGATTACACCGTTGACGAAACCCTCAAAATGATGCGCCACACCGTCAAGTACCAACACCACTTCCGTGTGGAAACGTGCGCGGCGGTTGCTTGCGCCGTCGAGTGCGGCGAGGAGTTTTGCCATATTGTCGGCGGGATTCTTCTGCGGGCCGGCATATCGCGCCGAATACACGCCGGGCGCACCACCGAGCGCATCGACCTCCAATCCCGTATCATCCGAAAAACAATTGCGATGATACTTGTTCCACAAGTACAACGCCTTCTCCTCGGCATTCTCGTAGATGGTTTCGTGGGTTTCGGGAATGTCGTCGTGGCAATCAATGTCGGCAAGCGAGAGGATTTTGCAACTATCAATAATTTGCTGAGCCTCCACGAGTTTGCCCTTGTTATTTGTAGCAAAAATCAAATCCATAGTATAAAAGTTTATTTCACTCTATTTGCAAGTGTGTCGGGACTTTGACGGGCAGCCCAAAAATCAGCGATTTCAATATGATTGTTATCCACAAAATATACAATTTTGTTGAGCTTGTTCACAACAAAAGAACGGTATGTTTTGGCGCGATGTTCCAAAATCGGCTCTCTTTTCCCTGCATCAGGATCTCTACCAAGCATTTTAGCGACATCATACACTTCACTTAAAAATTTGTCCTTGGCAACTTTACCAAAGTTTTCGCAGATATATTTTGCGATTTTGAGCATTTCTTCCATCGCAAACGGAGTCCATTTTACCTTCATATTGTCGCATCAAATTATATTGTAGCATTCAATTCGTATTCTTCTGCCGCAAATTCTTCCTTAATTCTGCGAAAAACTTCGTCGTTGTCGATGCTAAGTCCTGCGGCAGCCTGCCGCTCGGCTATGTCAAGTCTTGCATTTACTTCTTCCATTGAATATGGGCACGACAATGCTCCCGAAGGCTCATCTTCGACCTCCGTCATCTCCACATACGGCAACGCAGCCAAGTATGCAATAAGGAGTTTGGCCTCGTTGCTCTTGTTGGTGATTTTGAAATTATAGGTCTCATAATCACACACCCTTTGTTTTTCTTTTACTGCAATCATAATCGTTCTTTTATTTGGGCAAATATATAACGTTTTGGAATAGTGCCAAAATTTTATTTCCTCTTTTTCACCTTAATCTCAAACTCCTTCGTCACCTTGCAGCCAACGTTGTCGATTACCGTGGCGGTGTGCTTGCCGGGCTTGATGCCGTATGCCTTGGGCTTTTCCCAAATCTCGTCGCGGTCGGTGATCTGGTACTCGTAGGGCGGCACGCCGCCAAACGCCTTGATGCTGTAAGTGGCGTCGCCCGATTCAGGGGCGG
>JAFXMJ010000510.1 GCA_017530465.1 Bacteroidales bacterium | reverse complement strand
ATTTTCCGTATGATTCCTTTTTTTGGTTGATAATTGGTAACTTTGCGGCGAAATTTTGCAAAATCAATCAAAGTAATGTCATATAAACGCATATTAACTATTCAGGACATATCCTGCGTTGGTCAATGCTCGTTGACGGTGGCGTTGCCGATACTCTCGGCGAGCGGCAACGAGACTTGCATCCTGCCCTCGGCGGTGCTTTCCACGCATACGGGAGGTTTCAAGGGTTACACGTTCCGCGACCTCACCGACGACATCCCCGCCATCGTTAAACATTGGATTTCGGAGGGTATAGATTTTGACGCCTTTTACACCGGCTACCTCGGCACGGCGCGGCAGGTGGAGTTGGTGATGAATATCATCAACAGTCCGCTGCGCAAATCAGACGCACACATTATAATAGACCCCGCGATGGGCGACAACGGCGTTTTTTATTCTGGAATGGGCGGCGAATTTCTATCGGCGATGAAGCGACTCATCACAATGGCGGACATCATAATCCCCAATGTTACAGAGGCTTGTATGCTCACCGGCATCGAATATCGCACTCAATACGATGCCGATTATATCCGCAAAATCGTTGACGGTCTGCTTGGCATCATTGGCGATGGCAAGACCGTTGTAATCACTGGCGTAGGATTCCGCGAAGGCGAGACCGGGGTTGGTGTTTATTCAAAGGGTAATAGTTTCCACTATCCGCACGTCAAGTTGGAGAAGAATGTTTCTGGCACGGGCGATATTTTCGCGTCGGCTTTTACGGGCGCGTTGATGAACGGCATTTCAACACAGGAATCCGCAAAAATCGCCGCCGACTTCACCCTCGCCGCCATCAAGGAAACCATCGAGAATCCTGTGCATTGGTACGGCGTCAAGTTTGAGACTGTGCTCGGCAGGTACATACAACGTGTCGGATGCGGCGTGTAATCGCTGTTAAATAATATTCTGTATTGTCTGCCAATTGTGGCTGATTGTGGTAGTAATTATCTAATGATTAGCAGATATACAGAATTTTTTTCCAAAGATTTCAAAGTTTTTGGTGATAATTGTTGGACGCTGTAATTTTGCTGTCAGAAATAACAAAGAAAATGAATTAAAATCAGCACAAAAATGAAAATAGCACAGAAACTCACAGAACTCGTTGGCAACACCCCGTTGCTCCAACTCAACAAATTTTCCGCCATCAATAAGGTGGAGGGCGCAACTATTCTTGCCAAACTCGAATATTTCAACCCGGCTGGCAGTGTGAAAGACCGCGTGGCTCTCGCAATGATTAATGACGCCGAGCAAAACGGTCGTCTCAAACCCGGTGCAACCATCATCGAACCCACCTCCGGCAATACCGGCGTCGGCCTCGCCTTTGTGGCTGCTGTGAAGGGTTACAAGGTAATCCTCACGATGCCCGACTCGATGAGCGTGGAGCGTCGCAACCTCTTGAAGGCTTACGGCGCGAAGATAGAACTCACGCCCGGCGCACAGGGTATGAAGGGTGCTGTGGATCGCGCCAACGAACTCAACGCGCAGATTCCAGGCTCAATTATCCTCCAACAGTTTGAAAATCCCGCCAATCCCGCCATCCATACTGCAACCACGGCTCAGGAAATTTGGCGCGACACCGACGGCAAAATCGACGCTTTCATCGCTGGCGTTGGCACAGGCGGCACGGTTTCGGGTGTTGGCAAGTATCTGAAAGAGAAGAATCCCAACATCAAGATTTTTGCCGTAGAGCCCGCTTCGTCGCCGCTCCTTTCTACCGGCAAGGCAGGTCCGCACAAGATTCAGGGCATCGGCGCCAATTTCGTGCCCAAGACTTACAGCGCGGATGTCGTTGACGAGGTGATTACGGTGGAAAACGACGCCGCCATCCTCGCAGGTCGCCGCTTGGCACAGGAGGAAGGTTTGCTTGTTGGCATTTCGTCGGGTGCGTCGGCATACGCCGCATCTGTCATAGCCAAGCGTCCCGAGTTCAAGGGCAAGACTATTGTCGCCCTGCTTCCCGACACCGGCGAGCGTTACCTCTCCACGGTACTTTACGCATTTGAAGATTATCCGTTGTCATAGTGATTTGATTGATTGTTGTTCCCCCAAAAAAATAGGGACGCGGCACGCCGCGTCCCTATTTTTTCTCTGTTAACCGAATGCTTAGAATTTCTTTTTCAATTTTTTGCCATTGTAATTGACATCCAATTGTTTGTTGTTGTCATAGACAATGATGTGCATTTTGTGGTTGACGAGCATATCGCCGTCGACGTTTTCAATCGTTAGCGTTCTCTTCTGGTTGTTCCAAGAGAAGAGAGTTTTGCAAAATTCGCCTTTTTCGTAATTGTTGGTTTGACCATCATCTTCGTAAAGCGTAAATTCGGTGTCTTGTCCCGGATATACCATAATCGTCAGATTGTCTTCTGCATCTTTGGGATATATCGGAATGATGCTGCCCGCCTTTGCAAAAACAGGGATGGACGACTTACGATCTATTTGGGTTGTAATTGTCTGTCCGCCGTCGTAATGGTCGCAAAACATATCATAAATATGATACCAACCGCCCTCGTTTACAGGTAGATAAGTCGTCCATTCGGTGACGTCGGGTTCTGTTATTGGGCTGATTAACAACGATTTGCCAAACATATATTCGTATTTTTGCACCAATGCCTTCGGGTCGTTGTAGAAATCGAAAACCAACGGACGCATCAGCGTGGAACCGTTGAAAGCCACCTCCGCAGCGTTGGAATAGATGTACGGGAAGAGTTGTTTGCGTTCTTCGATGCAACGGCGAATGTTAGCCTGAGCCTCCGCACCATATTTCCACGGTTCGGTGTCGCTCATATAGCCGTGAACGCGCATAAGCGGCAGATATACAGAAAGTTGAATCCAACGGAGCATACGGTTGATGTAGTCCTGATTGTTGTATTGGTCGAATGGACGGAAAAAACCGCCCGCGTCATACGTCCACCACGGCACGCCAGCTGCTTGAAGTCCAAGGCCGCCTGTTATCTGACGGCGGAGGGTTTCCCAATCGTTGCCAACGTCGCCACTCCACAATGCCGAGCCGTAACGTTGTATTCCCAAAAATCCGCTGCGGGTGAGAATCATCGGTCGTTGGTTGGGACGGTCTTTCATAAGTCCCTCATACACAGT
>JAFXMJ010000509.1 GCA_017530465.1 Bacteroidales bacterium | reverse complement strand
GTCGATGGCGACGAGATTGCGTTCCACGCCATCGATGATGATGACTGGCGACATGCTGCGCGAGGCATAGTTGAATCTCGTGTTGTCGCCGTACGAACCGGCTCCAAAGCCTGAGCCCTCGCCATCGAGGAGCACAGCCTCAACAACAGCAAGGCTAAGGCTATGTTTTTCAACAACAAAGGCGTGCTTTTCGCGCTCACCGACGACAATCAACTGCGGTTTTGGGATACCGACATCACATCATACGCCAACACTTTGAGGACATTGAACCTCCAACCGCTCTCCCAAAGCGAGCGCGATATGATACTCGGCAGCGACTTTTCCGCAAAACAATAACACACGACACGACGATGAAAATTATATTTTACCAAATATTAATCACGACAATCATTCTTACAGTCGCGCCGCTCGTAGGCACGGCTCAGAACGACCTGCCTCTGTATCAAAACGTCATTTCCGACGACATCGACGCACAGATAGATACAGCGTCCAACGTCAACCAACAATCGGATCCCAACAAAAAGAACCAGCAAAAGCCCGCCGTATTAATTTCCGACAGCGAAGAAATCGGCGAACAACTCCGCAACCTCCAACGCCTATACCTCGCTGGCAAATACGACGAGGCCATCCAACTATCGCAGGCCATCCGCGAAAATTATTCATTGAAACCCGCCGACGAAATCGACCGTCAGAAATACACCATCGCATCACTCAAAGAGATGGAATACAACGGACAAGCCGACAGCGCGGCAAAAGTGTTCCTCGGCAAAAATCCGTTTTACGACAAGCATCAAAAAAGTTCAGACCCTGTGCCACTCACGGAAATCATATCCAATTATTACACAACGCCAAAACTCTCCGTGTGGGCAAGTTTTGGGCAGACATTGACGATTCCATTGCTTGACACCGTACACGTAATCACCGACACATTGCAGATGAAACCCGACTACGACCCATCCAGCACCGAGATCATTCAGATTGGCATCGAATACCATTTCAACAAATATTTGGCAGTCTCCATCGCACCCACATATACCAAAAACGAGTACACGCGCACCATCGATCGCAGTGCCCGCTCGCAGTTCATCTACAAGGAGACGTCCAAATTTCTGTCCTTGCCAATCAACATCGAGGCTTATTGGCCCATAGGCAGCGGCAAATGGATGCCATCCGTCTATTTTGGTTCCAAAATCAAATACCTCCTCAAATCTCACTACAACGCCTACACCGAGACACCTGGCGAGCGTCGTTACGAATCCGAGGATGTAAAGCACGACCCCGACGTCAAAAACAAAATCAACTTTGCGATAATAGGCGGCGTAAGGCTCAGTCGCAATTTCAACCGCATTACGGTATTTGGCGACCTCAGCTTGAGCGGCGACATCAAGCCTTTCAACAAACCCGACGCGGCTATGTCAAATCCCGACCTCGCATACGACAAGATGTATATCCCCGACATTTTCCACATTGTGGAAGCCACGGCTATGATAGGCGTCAAAATCAATATGTGCTACAAGACAATCGCCAAATACGGCTACGGACATTAAAATTTTTATGGCAATGAAGACAACAGCATACATATTACTTCTGATAGCGGCGACGGCGTTGACAGCCTGCAACGACGACGAGGTGACATACGTCCGCCAAGACCAATTGGCCATCAAGACATTCCCGATTACATCTGTGGGATGGCCACGACTATTGCCCGACGGCTCGCTGATTACCATTGAGGAGTCTGACAACCGCAACAGCACCATAGCCCGGGGCAGCAATGCCAACGATTCGCAAAACAGAATGAGCCAAGATTACGCTTTCCGATTCACGAGGCTCACCAAGGACGGCACAATGTCCTATTCGCCGGATTACACTTTCAATATATCCACCGACGGCAATCAGCACCACAGCACCGACGACGAAGACGAATATTACAATTTTGAAGTAACACCTGACGGCGGCTCTGTATTCAGTTATAGCAACCCGTCTGGCACATTTGCATTGGCTACATTTGACGGCGGCACTATTGTAAATACCGACCTCAGCGAAATTGTAAGCGACCTTTACATAGGTTGCGCGCCACTCAGCAACAGCGCATACGCCGTCATCCACGGCACCAATCCGGTAATCTCAATATTTGAAAATGGCGAATGGATAGATCCAATTTCTCTGCCGTATCTCCATTGCGACGAAAGCAGCCATTACAAAGTATATGGATTGTGCGGCAACGTAATGATAGTTTGCGTGGACGACCAAAATATTGAAAACGAATTTTACGTGTACTCGCCCGTCGGCGAATTGCTCAATTATGGCAGCGTAGATTACGTTTTTGAAGACATAATTACCATCAGCGACCCTTCCTCCAACGCTCTCTACGGCTACGCAATAATCTCCGACGCGGATATTACGACCGACGACGGCAACACGGAAAGGGGCAGCATCATCATAAAACTCGATTACAAGGGCAGCACCATCTACGAGTATCAGACCACGGAAATCTCCGACGTTTACAATATCAACCACTACAACGGCACATTGATGATTGCTGGCGACTATATGTCGATGTCGATGGATATCAGCAACATCAACGACATATCGAGGATGATGACCACCACCACCGGCAAAATCATCAGCCTGAACGCCGAATCTGGCGAACAAACAGGCATCAACACCATTTCGCTCGAAGGCGGCGTGATTCCATTCGCGGTAGTGTCTGACGATGGCGGCGGATATTACGTGTATATGTCGAGGATTATGACATCGGACGTAGGTCAGATGGGCAGCAATTCCGAATATGGCAATTCTATATACATCTACCACACCGACGATCTCAACAAACTTAACATCGAATAATCATTATGGAACTCTCGATTATCAATATAATACTCATAATAATTGCTGTGGCTCTGGCAGTGGCTCTCATCTACACCACCTACAAGCGCAAGCAACTCGTATTGCGTGCCGTCCGTCGCAACGAAACCCGCTACAACACTCAACTACGCGAAGCAGAAGGCGAGATTCGCCGTCTTGCCACCATCAACAAGAATCTTGCAGAACAACTCGAAGCACCCAAGCGAAACACTTTCGCGCCCAAGGTAAAGGCATCGCAACTCGTTGACACCGAATCGCTTGTCA
This sequence comes from Bacteroidales bacterium, assembly GCA_017530465.1. Lineage (GTDB taxonomy): Bacteria > Bacteroidota > Bacteroidia > Bacteroidales > UBA3824 > UBA3824. The sequence continues at coordinate 907 of JAFXMJ010000509.1, read as the reverse complement.
TAGAACAGAAAAAACTCGAACAGCAGCAGCGCGAACTCTCCGACCGCAACAAGATGCTCTGGGATATGAGCCTTTCGATAGAGAAGGAGCGCAAGCACATCCAAACCCTCAAAAACGAAATCGAGAAGGAACACAAGGCTGTTACCGACAGTATCCGCTACGCAAAACTCATCCAAAACGCCGTCCTCCCGTCCCAGGACATTTTGAAAGAATCGTTCCAGGACGTGTTCCTATTTTGGCGACCCAAAAACATTGTTTCCGGCGATTTTTATTGGATGAAACGCATTGGCGACACCGTAATATTCACCGTTGCCGACTGCACGGGACACGGCGTGCCGGGCGCATTCATGAGTATGCTCGGCGTGGCTTTCCTCAACGAAATCAGCGTGGAAATCACCGACGCCACGTACTCTGTTTCCTATCGAATGAACATGACGGTATCATAGGCGCTGTGGCAGGCGTCGGCGATGGTGCCGCTCTTCACGGCGTCGCCCACGCGCCAGATGCGCGTGACGCTCAGCTTGTCGAGCTCCCTTGCCAGATCCCCCGCTGGCCGGACGCCGAGGGAGAGGACCAGGGCGTCAGCCTCGAGGCGGCGCCGCAGGCCGCTTTTGGCGTCCTCCACCAGCACCCCCCGCTCGTCCACAGCCAGCAGTTTTGTGCCGGTCTCGAACCTGGTGCCGGTCTTGGCCAGACGCTCCATCTCGTCGTCCACCAGCTGGAACCAGGTGCCGGGCGCGATCTCGTCGGCCATTTCGAGAACCGTGACCTCGTTCCCGGTCTGGCAGAGGATCTCCGCGGTCTCCAGGCCTGTCATGCCGGAGCCCGCGACGATCACTTTTGCATCCCGCAGGACCTTCTCCCGGTGAATGATCTGCGGGGCAGTATAGACGTTTTCTCTCTCCAG
>JAFXMJ010000055.1 GCA_017530465.1 Bacteroidales bacterium | reverse complement strand
GGCGGCAATGGACGACGGCATTATATTTATAGTAAAAAGCGTCAGCAAGATAGCCGAAGCATCCGAGGAGACCAACTTCAAGATGCTGTTTGAAAATATGTCGTCAGGCTTCGTGTTCCTCAAAGGCATCCCCGATGACAGAGGCAACATCGTCAAGCACCAGGTTTTGGACGTCAACTCCGCCTTTGAGATATACTTCGACAAAGACAAGGAGCAGGCGATTGGCAAAAACATCGACGAAATAATCCCGGACATCGACGAGAGCATAATGAGGATTCTCTCCAAATCTGCCCTCACCGGCAATTCGTACAGCGTCAAATATTACCATCCAGCCACCAAAAAACACTTTGAAGTGCGCACCTACTCGCCGAGAAAAGGATTTTCGGCGGCTGTATTCAACGACATCAAGCACGAGATGGAAGTGCGCAACGACTTGATGATCAAAAACGAAATCTCCAAAGCATTTGCCCTCGGACACGATGCGAGCCTATACAAAGTAGTGCTGGACTTCGTATTGAAAAACACCGAAAGCCGTGGAGGATTCATCGGCTACGTCCATCAAGGCAAAGAGGTGATATGCCTCGCCCATAACGACTCTGACAAACTGCCGCCATTAGACGAACACGGCGACCTCAAACTCGAAATCAAGGGCAACGGTCTCGAAGTGGTACTCAATACCAAAGAGCAACTGCTCGAAACAAATGCACACGGCTGCAAAGAAATACTCACCACGCCAGTAATGGACCAAGGCAATGTGATAGGAATCATCTGTTGCAGCGATTCGAAGACACCATTCACGCCAAAAGCTAAAAACTTCGTACTGGGCCTCGCCGAATATATTTCGCCGCTTATGGTAGCCGAAATCAAGGAACGCCGATACAAGCGTCAACTTGTGGAGGAGAAGGAGCGCGCCGAGCAAAACGAAAAACTCAAAACAGCATTCCTCGCCAATATGTCGCACGAGGTACGCACGCCGATGAACTCAATTATCGGCTTCGGTCAACTCTTGGCAAAATCTACGTCGCTGTCCGACAAAGACCGCCTCTACGTCGATTACATATCGCAGGCAAGCAAACGACTCCTTTATATAATAGAGAACATAATGGAGATGTCGAAGTTGCAGACGCAGCAGAGCAAGGCCACAATATCGTCCGTTAATGTAAACTCAATGCTCAAAACCATCTACAACGAGATGGAGACCTTTGCCAACGCCAAGCACATCGACCTCATAGCAATGCCATCGGTAGCCGACGACGCCTCCAACATCGTCACCGACAGCTACAAAGTGAAAAAGACACTCACCTGCCTCATCTCCAACGGCATCAAGTTTACAAGCAAAGGCAGCGTTTCATACGGATACAATATCGACGGCGGGTTCATCACATTCTTCGTCCGCGATACGGGCATCGGCATCCGCAAGGAACTCCACGAAAGCATCTTCACATCATTCCAACAAGCAGAAAACGTCCTCGAACGCAAATATGACGGCGTGGGCGTCGGCCTCTCGTTGTGCAAAGGCTACATAGACATACTTGGAGGCTCGATTTGGCTCGAATCGGCACCCAACGAAGGCTCCACATTCTACTTCCGCCTCAAAAACCTCGACACCAAACCGCACCAGATGCTAAATTAAACAAATCTTAAAATTGGCGTAAACTAAAAGTCAAAAACTTTTCCCAACTTTGCATCGTCATCAAAATGGTGGCGCGAGGCGGTCAGGCGCATCTAAAATACAACTTCGCACCCGACCGCCCCGGATTTGAAAACGAAATATCGACGGGATGAAATTATTAACCCTAAATATTACCAACGTTTCTCCATTGAGCCGGCTCAACACATCCACACCGGCATTGCGTCCCGTCGGAAGCCGTGTATCTTCACGACTTCAAAAAAACAATCAAAATGAAAAGAATTTTTCTGACCCTGCTGTTGCTGACAGCAGTCGCCTTGTTTGCGCCGTGCAACAAGCTTACGGGCGGCCGCTATTACCACGACGGCAGAATTGCCTCTATCGACGGCACCACCTTCTCTTTGGAGCAGAGTATTGCCGAAAGCGAGAGCAAAAACTATGAAGCCGCAATCGACTTCATAAAACTCCACGAAGGCTTTGCAAACGGCAGAGCCTACCGATGTGTCTCAGGCAAACTTACAATAGGCTACGGACACGTCATCCAACAGGGCGAGAACTTCCCGGAGCAGATTTCGGAAAGGTTCGCCGACAGCCTGCTACGAGCCGACTTCAAAGTCTCGTACGCAACCGCCAACAAGCTCTACCCCGAGATAAGGGGCAGCCGCAAAATCGTACTTGCGCACTTCGTGTTCAGCAAGGGAATAGGTTCGCTGCTCAAAAGCGGCCTTCGCAAAAAGATAGACAACGGCGGCTCTGTTGACGAAGAATTTGCGAAATGGTGTTATTACACCGACTGCAAGACCGGCAAGAAGGTCTATTCCAAGGTCGCCGCCAACATCCAAAAATGGGAAAAAGAAATGTGGCACCAGGACGACATCCTTTACGCCAAAGCCGAATTGCAAAAACGCAGTTTTTAATTTGGCTCAAAAGAAATTGTTTTTTTATTAACATCAAAGTCCGCCCATCTTCATTTAAGAGAGGGACTGAAATAAAGAAGATTTTTTGGCGGACTTTGATATTTGCATTACCAATCAATCAATTACATATAACAACACTATAATACCACAAAAAACGACGGTTGCCAAAGTCACAAATCTTGGCAACCGTCGTTTTCATTTATTCATTCATCTGTATTATTGCACCGTATGTTTGCACACGGTAATCGTCTGACCTTTGGCTATTGTGCCGCGCTTATCGACACGACCATTTTTGTCAACGATGGAGATATTGTAGCTAATCGGGTTTTGTGTGCGCTCGCGCCACTTGAAGCAAACCACCTTGATAGTGTAAGTGCCCGGAGACGGCTTGAGCCAATAGATGTTTTCCTGCGGGCGCGACGTGGTGCCTATGAGGGCGTTGGCGTCGAGGTCGAGGATGCCCGTACCACCATTGCAAGTAGCCTTGCGCTTGGAGAAGTAAATCTCGTTGCCGCAGGGGTCGATGACGTGGAGGTCGAGGTCGGTCTTGCAATACCATTGGAGGTTAATACGAAGGTCGCCGCTCTCGCCCTTAAGGTCGTCCTGCTTATTGTTGTTTGGCGGAGGCGTTGGCTTTGGCTGCTCAATCTTCGTAAGCGGTATTGTACGCGAATCCTGAGTGTTCAATTGCGCCAAAGACTTGTTCTTGACCTTGGTATTGTTGCCATTGTAACCCGTCTTGGTGGCGGCAATGGAGAGCTTGTCGGAGTCCAAGATATTGGCAACTACAAACTCGCCGGCATTGTTGCTGTACTCGGTGGCGATGAGCGTGCCATTCTTGTAAATCTCGTTCTTGACGCCAGAAAGAGCCGCGCCAGTGCCATCTACATTCTTGAATACCAATGACTTGGTGAGCGGACGCAGATACATGGTGCGTTTTTCCTCGTCAAGTGCCATAAACTGCTGCACCGTGTAGCCCGAAAGCGTAGTATCAGCGTATCCTGCCTTGGATGCCGTGAATTTCAACGTGCTGGAAATCCTCAGCGAATCAAACATACCCACACCAACACCGTTGGTATTGGTCTTCATAGTACGCGCCGCACCATTAATTTCCAAAGTAACCGTAGCATCGGCAAGCAACGTCTTGGTATTCAGATTCTTGACAATGACTTTCACGCAACCATTCAATGGTTTGAGGTGCAAGGTCTTTTCGTCGTCGGTCATATTGCTGATGTCGAAAAGCGATGCTTCGATGGTGTCGTTTTCGTAGCCTTCCTTGGAAGCAATCACCTTTACAGAGCCGCATAATGGCATATCTGCAATGTCAAACTGACCTGCGACGTCCGACTTGGTATTGTCGTTGGTCTTATTGCCATCAACGGTGCGGATGAGCTGGATGTCAGCCTCGGGGATAGGCTCATTGTCGTCGGCATCAACCACTTTGAGGGTCTCCACGCTTGCCACTGCCCCAAGATATACTTTCTTGAAATCGTCGGGCGGGAAGTCTCGGTACTTGTAACCGGCGTTTTTGAGGCTGTAGCAGCCATTGCCGCAACTCGTATAAAGCGAATCGCTCTGACCGCCAAACAGCTTGTACCACAGC
>JAFXMJ010000508.1 GCA_017530465.1 Bacteroidales bacterium | reverse complement strand
GGAGAAGAACTTGGTGCTTGGGCGCGAATTTGCGGGAGGATTGTAAGAGAAGACATTATGAGAAGATTTATTGTAATATCGTGGTTAATATTGATGACCCTCGACGTAGCGGCGCAGGCCGACACATCGAGGCACGGCGGCTATATCCCGCTCTTCGACAACCTCACATCGCCCGACGTGCCGCTGCCCAACGATTATAATGGCAAGATTCGCCTCACCAAATCGGGCGACAGCACCGAGGTAAGCATCGAGGAGGCTGTGCAAAACATCATGGCGTTGTACAATGCGGGGCGGTATAGCGACGCGCTGATGTACGCCTACTACGTGAGGACGAGAAAATTGGACGACAGAGGCAAGTTTACCCGCGATGAGACCGAGAACCTCCGCAAATATTCCATCGCCGCGTTCAAGGAGGTGGGCTACGACAGAAAGGCAGATTCGCTGATGGAGTTGTTTTGCAATCGCAATCCTTTTTACAAGGTAAAAGACGACGACCCCGACGCCTTTGTAAAACTCAAAGACCGCTACGTTACAAGACCGTGGTTTGCGATAAGGCTTACGGCGAGCCACGTGTATCCCGTGATGAAGATAGACACGGTATATACCATCCGCGACAAGGAAAACGGCTATCGTTATGGCAGTTTTAGTGCGGTGGCGTATGAGACGGCGGTGGCGTTTTACCCGTCAAAAAAATGGGAGGTGCTTACTGGCATAGCATACACCACGCTCAGTTTCAAGAGGATGGAGCGCGGCAGCAACGTCTATTTCAGTTACGAAGAGGACGACAAGTTTTACAGCATACCTCTCGAAGTGGGCTACAGTCTGCCGTCCATTGGCGGCGTTTTAACCCCCGAAATATACGCCGGTGCCAAGTACACCGCTTTTTTTGACAGCAAGTACAAGGCGGCAGACTTAAGACGCACTCAGGCGTATGTCGATGACCAGTTTGACACTATAAGATGCGTGGGCAAGTACAACGATGTCAAAAACTCGTTCCTGACGGTTTATGGCGGTGCGAAGTTCAATTGCGAGTTCAGGCGGTTTGTGTTTTTTGTGGGGGTACATTACGGCGTTGCCACCAAGGAACTCCGCAAGCCCGAAAACAAGTACAAGACTCAGGAACTTATTGTAAACCACCACTATGTGCCGGAGGCTATGCGACTCAACCAAATATCGGTGAACTTTGGCTTTAAGGTAAACCTATTTTACAGGACTACCGCCAAATATGGTTACGGGTATTAAATTAAAAGTGTAGATTATGAGATTGATTATAATAATATTGATAACGATATTGCTGAGTAGTTGCAGGGAAGGCGGCATACTCTCAGACGGCGGCGCCGTGGTGGACACCACACAGTCGCCGGTCAAGAGGGTGCGTATGCATACTTCGTCGATCAAGCCACTGATAACCTCAGACTGTGGCCTTGTCTTTTTAGAACAGGTATCCATGTCGGACAAATTGGGCTACGATGCCGACCATTCGTCGCGCACGTACCTTCTAAAGGTGGACAAAAACGGCAATCAAAAGTCTGTGTTGATGGAGCCTGATTGGAAACCCGGCAATATGCAATCCTTGGACAGTGTGTCGTTGGACAAGCACATGCCCGTTTCCCATTTGTATGTGGGAACGGACGGATATTTTTATGCCTATGGGGTAGGGATTTCAAGGGATGCAAGCAATGCAAAGGAATTGGTAATTCTCAAGTTTGACGGCGACTGCAATGTCATTTATTCTGTCTGCGAGGTCTATTCCAATGTAGTGAACGGCGTGAAGCAAATGTCGATACCTCTGCCGATAGAACATGGATGTCCGCTCGAAGGAGGGCGGTTTGCGGTGATTTTTCAGTCCGAATATGATTATATGAACCCTGATGCCGAAATCAAATGGTTGATAAGGGTTTATGGTCCTGACGGACAGGTGGAGAAGGAGTCGAAATTAGAACAAATACCCGATTGGACCTCCGCCACATACTATTCGTGTGGCGACATCATCTATGCCGAATTTACGGATTTTATGGGGAGTTCTGTCAATGTGCAGTCCATATCGTCTGACGGCAAATTTTTGAACCGTCAGAATTTGCCAAGCATGTTGTCGTCTGTGGTTTATACCAACAAGACCACGATTCTCTCGCGATATGATTCGCACTACGTGAATGTGGAGGGCGAGGACGGAACGCTCACCACCACCTTGGAAGGCGAATATTTCTATGCGGATTTGTCGCGGAGCAAAGACTCCATATCCTTCACCGGCTATAACAGTGCAGATACCACCATTGTACTTGTAGGCGGAGCGTCATACGACGAGGATTTTTTGTACGGTTATTGCAAGCGTGCGTTTAGAGGAATGTCAATGAGCGAGTACGCATACAACGAGGCCGATGCCCAAGGCTTGATAATCAAGGGCGACGAGATGTACACCTTTGCCGGAACTTCGTCCAAGGTTGTTTTGGGCGTTGGGTACGACCAGGGCAATTACACAATATATTACGACGAACTGATACCCGGCAGCGGATGGTGCACATTTGTTACCATCTTGCAGACGGACGATTTAAAAACGCTTGAAAATTGACGACATTAGAGGTCATATTGCTTGTTTCGCTTGTGATGGCGGCGGGAGAGGCGGTGTATTTTTACATGACGCGCCGCAGCAAGGCTCGTCGTGCCGTGGCAGAATACGAGGGCGACTTGACACGGCAGATTAAGTATGCCGAGGACGACGTGTTGCGTTACCAAAAACTATACGAAACCCTCAAAAACTCGGAGGCAAAACAAACCTTTGCTCTGCCTCAGGACGGTGCGAAGGGCGCAATGCACGAAGAATTGTTTATGACGGCGGAGCGCATCCTCCTCGAACAGCAAAAACTCGCCCTCGAAAAAGACGAAATCGCGCAGCGCAACCGCAAACTGTGGGACATGTCGCTCTCCATCCAAAAAGAAAAGGAGCATATCTCTGTACTTAAACGCGACATCGAGGACAAGCACCGTTCCGTTATCGACAGCATCCAATACGCGCAGCGCATACAACTGGCGGTGCTGCCGAGCAAGGAGATATTGCAGCGTTGTTTTGCCGACTATTTCCTGTTTTGGCGGCCACGCGACATCGTGTCAGGCGACTTCTATTGGATGAAGCAACGCGGCGACATTGTGGCGTTCACCATTGCCGACTGTACGGGGCATGGCGTGCCGGGTTCGTTTATGAGTCTTCTTGGTGTTACCTTCCTCAACGACATCTGCAACGCGATAGATGAAGACACGCAGCCGTCTGACATCCTCGAAAGCCTCCGTGCCGACATCATACACGCCCTCAACCAAGACAGCACCGTAAAGTCCACCGACGACGGCATGGACATAGCGTTGTGCATCCTCAATCTGAAGACGATGAAGATGCGTTTTGCCGGTGCCAACAATCCCATGTACCTTATTCGCCAGGGCGAGTTGAAGGAGTTTAAGCCGGTGAAGAATCCGATAGGCAACTATAATTTTGTGCGCCCCTTTAAGTCGGAGGAGATTGAAGTGCAGAATGGCGATTGGATTTACATGTTTTCCGACGGATATGCCGACCAATTTGGCGGTGAGGAAAATAGGAAACTCACTTACCGCCGTTTCAAGGAGTTGCTTACAGACGTGTCGGTGCATAATGGCGCGGAACAGGCGCGTCGCCTCGGCGAGTATATGACCGCGTGGCGCGGGAACAATGCGCAGTTGGACGACGTGCTTGTGGGCGGGTATCAGGTGCGAAGAGGGTGAGAGTTGACAAGGATAATCTCTCACTACCATAGCCAACCGATGTCGATGTACAGGCCGCTATCGCCGTCGTGCTTGTCGAGACATGCGCCGTAATCTATGCTTACTACAAAATTATTATTTAAAGCGATGCGAAAGCCGCCGCCGAGTGCGTTGTGGAGGCTTTCGTTTTTGTATTTGGGCGCGGAGGTGGAGTATTTGCGCGTTACGAGTCCGGTGTCGTAGAAGGCACTGAGGGCAAGGTATAGGTCTTGGTTTCGAATTTTGGTCTTGACGAACTTCCAACGCGCCTCAAAGTTGCCGAAAGCGTAGCCGTCGCCTTGGATGCGGTCGCGCTTGACGCCGCGCACTGTCTTGACTCCGCCGATGCCGTCGAAGATGAATTTGGTGTCGGAGTAGAATGGCAGGATGTAGTACGGTGCTTTGCCGCCGATGAGCGTGTTGTAGGCGAGGCGGTATGTGAGGATGAGCCGGTCGTTGACTACCGTGAAATATTCGCGGACGCTTGCCGCTAAGGTGGTGTATGTTTCGCCCGACCCAAGGAACGACGGGGCGACGTTGATGTACAATTCGTTCCAAAAACCACGCGACGGGCAGATGAGTACGTCGCGGCTGTCGTAGATGATGCCGGCTTTGAGCAATGTAACCGTGCCGCCGTCGGCTTCGTCGGCAGATATGTGTCCGTAGGCGACGTAGTTGAGGTAGAGGTTGGTTTCGGGCGTTGCTTCGGGCAGGAGGTCTTTGCCCGACTTGCCTTTGTTGAGTTTCTTGATGTCGGGGGCGGAAACGTCGATGTCGCAAAACATAAATCCGGCGAGCCATCTGAGGTGCGG
>JAFXMJ010000507.1 GCA_017530465.1 Bacteroidales bacterium | reverse complement strand
GACGTTCACCACAAAATCTTCCAAGCCAAAGCCCTTCGCCAACGCAAACGCCAACGCAACCACCGGCACCGACGACAGCAAGGTAAAATACGTCAACGCCGACGCCCTTACCGCGCAACCATTCTCAATAAAACCGCGCACGGCTATTATCAAGATTTTCAATATGTTGAACGCGCTGCGCTTGCGGGTTGACATATTGTCCATATCCGCCCGCCAGATGTCCTTCACCACAAAATCCTTGGCAGCGTTGTATTTGTCGATTAGTTTTGCCATAATTACAATTATTTTCCAAAAACTTTAACGTAATACTCCACAATGTCGTTGACTTCACACGCACCTTGTTTGTCCCTGACATACATTTCGCCGATTACAACTATAATGCTGTCGTTTTCGGCGCGGAAATAGCGTGGAGGATACTCTTTGAACGCCGCCAGATTGGCATTGATGGTATCCTGGATGGCATATTCCAATACAACCCGTCCGTTGCGCGATACAATCAACGTCTTGCTGTCGTTGTCGAATCTTGATTCACAATCCAACAGATAACGCTTTGCACCGTCTATCGGCATCGCGTCGGTCAATTCGGCAATTTCCAACAACTCATATTCCGCACTATTGTCATCACCCGAACGGCGATATTTGTTAGTAGTGTACCAATAGGGCCAATCCTCGTATTTGTCAACGAGAGTGTCGCATCGGTGCTGATGCCTAAGGTAATTAAACTCAGAACGCAACATCTCATACTTGGCATTTGCGACGCTGTCCTGCAATATACTTTCGATGTCCACTTCACTGCGGAGCGTCCAAGTGCTGGTATCAAAAACACCAATCTCCTGGGCGTGGCTCACCAAACGCGAATACTGATTCCGCACGCTTATGTTGCTGGCAGAAATTGGCGGTATGCACGTGAAAATCACCATCGCAGCCATCAAAACGATGGTCATCAGGTTGTAACGGTTGGCGGCGGGGATTTTCAGCATAAACGGGAACACGGTCATCAACACATTGACAATCAACAGATAGACTCGCCATTCGGTGAGACCGTATTCGTTGATGCGGTAGATAGTGCCTATCCAGAGCAAGACAATCGGCGCGATGGCGATGTAAGTGAAATTGTTGTAAAACCAATCGAAATGGCTATTGTCCACCAACTTATTGAGCAAATTGCCCACCAAGACCAAACCAATATATATGCTCACCATATAAGCCACGCCGCCGCGAGGAAGTTCCATCGCAAAGATGATTTTCAATACATACACCAACAGCACAAATGTATAAATCACCAACGCGGGCGACAGTATGAAATCCACAATAATGCGCAACAGCCGGCTGCCATAATTTTCCTCTTTGTTAAAATGCTCCTGCAAATAGCAGAATGTCAGCGGCAAAATTACAAACCCGACGAAAATATTGACGTGCGCCAACAGATGCTTCAAATCAGCATTAAAAAGATAAATCACCGACCCGATAATGGCAGAAACCATCGCCGACAATATCAGACTAAGCAACCCCGCAGACGCCATCTGTCCAAGCCTGCAAATCACAGTGTTGGCGAATTGACCGTTGTCGTTTTTGGTGAGGTCGGCGGCAAGGACGATGAAAGCAATTATATTCATCACCCAAAACCACGGCTGCTCCATCATCCTGGCACTATGAAAACCGAGGTAAGCCACCCAAATCAAAAAATACGACGCATAATAGGCTATCTTGTTGATTTTGCGGAGGGTAATTGCAATTACAAACAATATTAACACAAACGCTAATGGGTAAAACTCGTGTATCACCCTCTCCACGCCCAACATCGACGCAATGGCAAACGTCAATCCCATCGCCGTCTCCACGGGAAACTCTGCGGGCGCGGTCTTGGCGTTGTTGAGTATGTCTTTTATCTTTATCATTGTCAATGGATTTAGATTACAGTCGCAAAGATAATGAAAAATATTTTTGTATATATCAAAACAATGTCATATTTTTGCCCAAAATAACCCAAACCCTATTAATTATGAAAAAAATCCTATTACTGCTGACCCTGGCATTGATGACGTGCAGCGTATTTGCACAAGATGCCGCGTTCAAGAAAGAAGTGGAAAAGGCGATAGAGCTTGCAGACTTCGAAGCCACATTGACAGAGACGCTACGAATCCAATACCAGCAGCTCGTTGACGCTGGCACGATAAAAGTCGACGACGTAAACGCAATGGCACAAGAATGTGCCGAGGCTATGATGCCCAAGATGAAGGAATTTATGCTTGAAGTCTATTACGAAAATTACACCCTCAACGAGATGAAGGAGTACAACAAATTCCTCTCCACCCCGCTTGGTCAGAAAACCATCAAGGCAACACCCAAAATCTCCAACGCCAGCACAAAGCTCGCCCAGGATCCCGAAATCCTCACCAAACTCCAAGGTGTGATTTTGAAGCACATAAAATTGGACTAAGGTTCACAACATTCAATCAACCCACTACCTGCACCGCCGACTCCGAATCTGCGGTGCAGTTTTTTTTATTTGCAAAATTCGTAATTAAAATATAACTTTGCAGACAGAAAACTAAATCGATTAGCATTATGACTGTATTTGCTTTGAATAACCTTTGGTCGTATCTGCAAGGGCTTTCGTTATCTAAAAAAGAACGTCAGTGGCTTGCGGACAAACTCATTACGCCTACCGACGACGACGCCGAGACTGCCAAACAAAAAGAATACGTAAAAGAAACCCTTACACGCGCACTTAAAGACGTGGAAGATGCCAAACGCGAAGGACGCAAGTTGCAGACGTTGGACGAGTTCATCAACGAATTAAGAGCGGAGGAAGACGAATGAAAGTAGAAATCACTCTCCACACCACATACCTCTCCCTCGGCTCCAACATCCCCGACCGCGCAGCCAACCTCCGCCGCGCCGTCAATTGCATTACCGAATCCGTAGGGACAGTCACGAAGCAATCTCCAATCTACGAAACTCAATCGTGGGGATACAGCGACGGCAATTACCTAAACCAAACAATCGCCGTAGAAACCGCGCTCGCCCCACTACAATTATTGACAACAATCAACGCCATCGAATCTGCCCTCGGTCGCGTCCGCAGCGGCAAAGGTTACGAGGCGCGAACAATTGACATAGACATTTTGTTTTATGATAACGAAATACTTGACACACCGCAACTTGTAATACCTCATCCAAAAATTGCTTTAAGGCGATTCGTGTTGCAGCCCACGGCAGACATCGCACCAGATTTTGTGCATCCGAGGATTGGTAAGACGATTAGGCAATTGTTGGAGGAGTGCGAGGATACGGGACAATGCACAATGCATAATGCATAATTCAAAAATCAACAAATCAAAATTTGAAAATTACTTGCAATGATTTCCATAAACAACGTAACAGTAACATTTTCAGGCAACGACCTGTTTCAGGACATAAGTTTTGTAATCAATCCGAAGGATCGCATTGGTCTGACGGGCAAGAACGGCGCGGGCAAATCGACGCTCCTAAAAACCATCGTCGGCATACAACCCGTGGACGGCGGCTCTATAACTATTCCAAACGGCGTAACACTCGGCTACCTGCCTCAACAAATGGAACTCCCCGAAGGACGCACCGTGATGGAGGAGGCTTTGACGTGTTTTGAAGACGCCAAAAAACTTGAGGAAGAAATCAACAGCATCTCCAACCAAATAGCCTCGCGAACCGACTACGAATCTGAATCTTACATGGCGTTGATTCACCGAATGACCGAAGCCACAGAACGCCTTGAACTCCTCGGCGGCTCCAAGCGCGAGGCGGAGACCGAAGTGGTCTTGAAAGGTCTTGGATTCCGTCAGACTGACTTCACGCGGCAGACATCCGAATTTTCGGGCGGTTGGAAGATGCGCATCATCCTTGCCAAAGTGATACTCCGCAAGCCCAACGTGTTCCTCCTCGACGAGCCTACCAACCACCTCGACATCGAATCTATCCAATGGCTCGAAGATTTCCTCAAAGACTATCCCGGAGCCGTAGTGTTAATCAGCCACGACCGCACCTTCCTCGACAACGTAACGCGCAGAACCATAGAGATTTCACTCGGCAAGATTTACGATTACAACGCGCCTTATACGAAATATCTCGAACTCCGCAAGGAACGTCGTCAGCAGCAGATTGCAGCCTACGAAAACCAACAAAAAATCATCAAGGACACCGAGGATTTCATCGAAAAATTCCGTTACAAGCCCACCAAATCCAACCAAGTGCAGAGCCGCATCAAAATGTTGGACAAGATGGAAAGGCTGTCGGTGGATTTGGAGGACAATAGCAGCATCCACTTCAAATTTCCGCCCGCGCCGCGCTCAGGTCAGATTGTGGTGAAGGCGACGCATTTTACCAAGGCATTTGGCGAAAAAGTCATCCTGAAAGACATTGACTTCCAACTCGAACGCGGCGAAAAAGTGGCATTCGTGGGACGCAACGGCGAGGGCAAAACCACCTTCTCACGCTGCATCATCGGCCAGTTGCCATACGACGGCGAATTGAAACTTGGTTACAACGTCTCCATTGGTTATTATGCCCAAAATCAAGACGAACTTCTTGACTTGAACAAGACTGTTTTT
>JAFXMJ010000506.1 GCA_017530465.1 Bacteroidales bacterium | reverse complement strand
GGGCGCGGTGAGGCTCGTGGACGAGTAGCCGGTCTCCGCCGTTTCATAAATGCCCCTTACACCAAGTGTGAGGTAGAATTTTGGCGCGAAGTTCCAGGTGACGTCGGCGAAAACGCTTGCCTCGTTGGTACGGTTGTAATCGGTCTCGTCTTCGGCGTGGTAGTCGGAGAGTGTGATGTCGGAGAATGGTTGGAGCACTGCGAGTCCCGAATCGAAGTCGATGTTGTCAACGATGTTGTCGCCATTCATATTGAAAATGTCGAATAAGAATTTGACATTGTAGGCGTCCTCGTCCAACAATTTGTTGATTTCGGTTTTGAGGGAGCTGGTGATGATGTTTTTGGTGTCGTTGAAGAAGTCGGGCGTCTTTTCCCAGTAGATGACGTCAAACCAATCGCTAAACTGCTGGCTTACCTTGCTTCTGATGCTTGATGTTACATTGTTGGCAAAGTCGGCAATTACAACGTCCATAATGTCGCCAACCCTCTTTTCGTTGCCTTCTTTGTCTGTAATTACAACGTCTTCGTATGGCTTGAAAGTTTCCTTTTGATCCATAGCCCAAGCGGTGATGGTCTGTTCCACGTTGGAGATTATCAGCTCGGGCAGGAATGAGAGCGAAGTCTGCATATTTTTGCCCAATGCCAATGGAAATATGTAGTGGAGGTTGCCGGAGAAGATGTATTGGTGCTTGTTTTTCTCATAAAAATATGACGCGCCGAAGAATCCTTCGAGTTTGCGGCTTGCGGTCTTCCAGTTGCAGCGGAGCTCTTCGCTCACTTGGAAACCTTCGGTGAGTTCCTGTCCGTTGACGATGTCGAGCATAGTGCCGTCGATGTCGTATTTTTCGTCGGTCTTGAACGCCCTGACGCCTGTGGTGCTGCTGAATGTGAACAAGTCTTCTTCCTTGCCGTGGTCGAGCTGCATCAGGAATCCGCCGAGTTCGCGTTTCATATGCAGGTCTTTGCCAAGGTTGAGGTTTGCGGTGGTGAAGGGAGACTTGTTGTATGTGGTGGCTTCGCCTTGCAGATTGAATTGCTTCTTGCTCTGGTACGAGTAGCCGGGATTGTCGTCCTTCTGATAGTCAAAGACGAGGTGGAGGTCGGTCTTGCTGCCGAGGTGTAACACTGATGAATTGCGTACAGCGATGGTATTGAGACCGTTGAGTCGTCCGCCAGCCTCATTTTTGATGAAGCCGTCGTGGTAATTGTAGTCGAAAGCAAGGCGGTTGGCAAAGACGCTGCCGGCGGGGGTATTGATGACGCCTACCACCTTGCGCTGATTGTAATTGCCGTAGAGCATTGAGAGGTCGATGCCAAAATTATCGGCTGCCTTGTTGCGGATAAATTCCACCGCGCCAAGCTCCGCGCCGCGTCCAAACAGCGTTCCCTGTGGACCTTTGGAAACGTCTATCTGCTTCATATCGTACCATTCCATATTGGCGTTTTGGATGCGGGAGATTGATACGCCGTCCATAAACACTGATATTCGCGATTGACCATAACTAACCGGCTCTTCGGACGACACACCACGTATGCAGTAAAAAACCACTTGGGCGTTGGGCACTGTGGCGTGAAATCCCGGCACAAAATTGGACACCTCGTCCAAGCCGTAGAGACTTGTCTGACGGATTTTGGTGGAGTCGATTACGCTCAATGCAATAGGCACGTCCATAAGTTTCTGGGTACGCTTTTGTGTGGACACCACCATATCTTCGATGCTCTGCTCTTCGCGGTTGCGCAGCACAATCTGGAAATCGCCGTCGGCGGCGAAGAGTGTCTCCGCGATGTATCCGGCGTAGTTGACTGTGACAGTGCTGCTGGCATATTTGTCGGGAATCGTCAGCGTGAATTTGCCGTCGAAGTCGGTGAGGGTTGCGATGTTGGTGTCGTCCACGGTGATGTATGCGCCCAACATATTGACTCCTTTTTCGTTTTTGACGGTGCCAGACATAATGATTTGCGCCTGTGACGCCATAGCAAGGAGCATAAGGAACATCACGAGCGCGATTCTGTTTGTTATGGTTAATATTTTGCTCATTCCCTTCATTTTTTTTACGTAATAGCAATAGTCAATTTTGCAAAAATAATGCCGCCCAACGTCATCTTGGCGGTTGGTTTCATATCTAAGGTAATACGTCTTTTAATGAGCAAGTTTTATTATTTGATGTGCATTCTGTACGATATGTAGAACATTGCGGGACTGCCTACCGAGTATGTCGGCATACCTATTACTTCGCCCACGTTGCCGCCGTCAATGAGGTATTTGGTGTTGGTGATGTTGCGTCCGTAGATGCCGACGTCGTATGTGATGCGCCTTTTGGTCCATTGGAATCCGGCGTTGGCATTGAAGATGATGTACGCGCCCTGAGTGAAGGCGGGGTTGTTGGCGTCGTCGAAGAATATCTTAGACTGCGTGTAGAACGATGGGTAGAAGTATATGAACTTGTTGCCGGGGAGAGCGTGCCGCCAGTTGAAGCCCATATCGTACATAAATTGCGGCATCATCGCAAACTGATTGCCGGCGTTGTCTTGTACATTGCCGTTCATATCCTTGTCGCTGAATCGTCCGCCGCAGTATGTGAAGTCTGCAAAGATGCTCACGTTGGGATTGAAGGCATATTGGCCCGAAAATTCTGCGCCCACGCCGTATGCAAGTCCATTGTCGTCGTACACATACGTGATGGCACCGTCCTCTGTCAATCCGCCGCCCGCGATGACCGTCTGGAAGTGTTTCCAGTCGAAATAATAGACGGCTGCGGTGTATGAGAAGTGTCCGTAACGGGAGATGCCTTTGATACCGAGTTCGTAATTGTATGTGAGTTCCGGGGAGAGGCTCACCGTTTGGTCAGGCTTGAAGTCAAAGTATATCATACCAGGACGACGGCCTTTGGACGCGCTGATGAAGATGTTGTGTGTGGTGTCCACCATATAGTTGAGCACGGCACGTCCCACCCACGATTTGTAATTTTTGTGGTCGGTCCATACGGTCTCGCCGTTGGTATTGGCGTAGATGATAGTGCCGAGTAGAGGTGCGTAGTTGCTGCTGGAATAATATCCGGTGTAAACTGTTTCGTATGTGCCGCGTAAACCCAATGTGAGGTAGAATTTTGGCGTGAAGTTCCAGGTGAAGTCCGCGAAAATGCTTGCCTCGTGGTTACGGTTGTAATCTATCTCCTCTTCGTAGTGGTGGTCGGATAGTTCGAGGTTGGAGGCTGCTTTTAGACTCGCGAGGCCTTCCCCGATGTCGAATTTACCCAATATATCTCCCGGTGTGCCGCCAAAATTTTGCACTACGAGTTTGGCAAACTCGTCGGTCTCTACGAGTTCGTTGATGGATTCGATGATAGCGTTGGTGACAACGTTTTTGGTGTCGGTGAAGAAATCGGGTGTATTCTCCCAGTACAATACGTCAAACCATTTGCTGTACTGCTCGTTCACCTGCGCCTTGACGCGCTCTGCAATCATATTGTTGAGTTTTTCGCACAATTTGTCCATTTGGTCGCTGTATGCCGCGTATTTTTCCTTTTCCGAGTTGGTCCAGTTGGTAATTATTTGTTGGATGGCGGCGATGAGTTGGTCGGGCAGATTTTTGAACTTTGACCTCAAACCTTTGCCCACCACATTGGGGTAGATGTAATGGAAGTTGCCATAGAATTGGTACGCGTGTTTGGTTTTTTCGTAGAAGAACGACGCGCCGAAGAATCCGTTGAGTTTGTTGTCGGTGGTCTGCCAGTTGAGCCTGAGTTCCTGGCTTATCTGGGTTCCTTGGGCTGTTTGTGTTCCGTCCATAATTCTTATTAGTGTGCCGTCGGTGTCCATTGCTTCCTGGCTGTCGTATGCCCTTATGCCAGTGATGCTGCTGAGCTTGACATTGTCGCCAAATTCGGTGTCGAGCTGTAAGAGGAGACCGCCAGTTTTGCGTTTGAAATAGATGCTGTCTTCGCCGAATGTGAGGCCAATTTCTGTGTATGGGGACTTGTTGTTGGTGATTACCTCGCCGTGGCTGTTGAACTGTGTCTTGCACTGGTACGAATTGCCTGGACCGTCGTCGTTTTGGAAGTCTGCCACAATGTGGAGGTCGGTATGGCTGCCAAAGTGGAATTTAGACGAATTACGGACGGCAATTGTGTTTTTGCCGTTGAGGGTTCCGCCCGTGGTGTTTTTGATGCTGCCGTCGTATGCGTTGTATTGGAATGCAAAACGGTTGGCAAAATTTTTGCCCGCCGGAGTATTGAGCACACCCACCACTTTGCGCTGGTTGTAGTTGCCGTACAGCATTGAAACGTCCACGCCAAATTCGTCTTTCGGCTTGTTGCGGATGAATTCCACCGCGCCAATCTCTGCGCCGCGTCCGTAGAGTGTTCCCTGCGGGCCTTTGGAAACTACTACCTGCTCCATATCGTAATGGTCGATGAAGGATGCCTGCATACGCGAGATGGATATACCGTCCATAAACACCGATATTCGCGACTGTCCGTAGCTGTAAGGCTCGTCGGACGCCACGCCGCGTATGGAGTACACTGGATATTGTACGCTTGGTGCTGATATTACGAATCCTGGTACGGTGTGTGCTACTTCGTCGATGCTGTATATTGCTGATTGCCTGAGTCTTGACGAATCAAGTAAGCTCTGTGTGATAGGCACATCGACGAGCCTCTGGACACGTTTCTGTGTCGTTACATACATCGTGGTGATTTCCTGGGTTTCACGGCTGTTGAGAGCTACGTTGTAAGAGCCGCTGTGCGCCTTGATGGTCTCAGGGACGTATCCGGCGTAGCTGATGGTGACGTCGTAATCTTCGTATTGCTCTGGCACGTTGAGAGTGTATTTGCCGTCGAGGTCGGTGAGAGTGGCGATATTGGTGCTGTCCACGGTGATGTATGCGCCCACCAGGTTCTCGCCCTTGACGTTCTTGACTGTGCCAGTCATCGTAATCTGCGCCTCTGCTGTCACTGCAATGATGGTCAGGAGCAGCGTGAGGGCTAATTTTGCCTTTATAGAGGATGATATGCTCATTTTTTTTCATATTTAATTTACGTCCTGCAATGT
>JAFXMJ010000505.1 GCA_017530465.1 Bacteroidales bacterium | reverse complement strand
TTGGCACCAAGGACGATGTGTTCACATATCTCATTCACCTCGGATATTTGGCTTACAACAACGAGAACGAAACCTGCCATATTCCCAATTTGGAGGTACGCAAAGAATGGAACAACGCCATAGAAAGTATGCCCGACTATTCCAAGACCGATGAAATCATCAAGGCATCGGAAGAACTTCTCAATCAGACAATTAACAAAAATGCAGAAGCGGTTGCAAAAGCCCTCGACGAAACACACATCCATGTTACCTCGCACCGCAGTTACAACAACGAAGACGCGCTTGCCTCTGCCATTTACCTTGCATACGTCCACGCCCTCAACGAGTACACGATTATCAAGGAAATGACCGCTGGAAAAGGCTTTGCCGACGTGGTTTTTATCCCCGCAAAAACCGACAAACCCGCAATGGTAATAGAACTCAAACGCAACGGCACAACAGAAAGTGCAATCAAGCAAATCAAAGAGCGTCAATATTTTGCGCCGTTGGGTAATTACAAGGGACGGTTGCTGTTGGTGGGCATCAACTACGACGAGGAGGAGAAAACACACAGTTGCGAGATAGTGGATTGGGAGATGTAGTAAAATTTTTTCTTGCATTTTCATTTTGCCAATTCCCAAAAAAAATATAAATTGCGCCCTCGAAATAATATATAAAATACGAAACTTAGAAAAATGAAACCATTGAATATTGCCATACTTGGCTGTGGCACTGTGGGAGGCGGCGTGGCGCAGATTTTGACGCAGCAGAAAGAGTTGCTCTCCAAACGTGCCGGTCGCGAAATCAACCTCAAAGTAATCGCCGAGTTGAAACCCCAGGCGGCTATCGAGCGTTTTGGGTTGGACCAGAAGTTTTTTGAACACAACAGCATCGGCGAAATCCTCGACGACCCTGACATCGACATCGTTATCGAGACCATGGGCGGCAAGAGCGATTTTGTACACAACACGTGCCTCGAAGTATTGAAGCGCGGCAAGAATCTCGTCACCGCCAACAAAGCCCTGCTCGCAGAGCGCGGTGCCGACATCTTCCAGCTCGCCGCCGACAATAAGCTCCAACTCGGCTACGAGGCTGCCGTCTGTGGCGCAATTCCTATTATAAAAGGTATCAAGGAATGTTTCACTGGCGACGTCATCGAATCCGTGAGCGGCATTATGAATGGCACGTCCAATTACATCTTGACTCAGATGCAGGAAAAGGGTCTCGATTTTGGCGCGGCTCTCAAACTCGCCCAGGAAAACGGATACGCCGAGGCAGACCCAAGCCTCGACCTCAATGGCGGCGACGCTTCCCATAAGTTGATTCTCCTCCTGAAACTCGCCTTCGGCCTCACTGTATCGATGGACGAACTTTCGAGGACGGGCATACAGTTCATCACCAAAAACGATATGGACTTCGCCAAGGAAATCAATGCTTCCATCAAGTTGATTTGCTTTGCCAAACTCGTTGACAACCAAGTATATGCAATGGTTCGTCCGATGGCTGTTAAGAACGACAACACCCTCTCCAACGTCAACTACGCTGTGAACGCGGTACGTCTTGACGGCAAGTATTCCAAGACGCACTTCCTCATCGGCAAGGGCGCAGGCAGCACGGAGACGGCTATGTCGATTGTTTCCGACATCGTGTTCATAGCCCGTCACGGCGAAGTGCCGGCATACAACGAGGAGGCGAAATACACCCTCGGCGACAGCAAGAAGCTCTCGTTCCCGTACTTGATTTCCTTCAAGACCAACAATTTGCCCGGCACCACTGGCGTCATCACCACTGCCATTGGCAATCAGGGCATCAACATCGAGACCGTGGGTCACAACCGCCTCGACGACCAGAATGGCATCGCCGACTTCCCAATCGAGACCGAGGAGTGCACCCTCGAAGCCATCGAGAAGGCTGTGGCAGAAATCCGCAAACTCAAAGGCGACCTCCTCATCGACGAGCCGAAAATAATACCGATACTTCATTAACTTAAATCAACTCAAATATTATGAGCGAACAAAAATACTTCTACATCGAAAACGGTACGCAGACAGGTCCCGTTTCGGCTGAGGAGCTTCTCGGCAAGATTTCGCCCAATACCGACATCTGGTGTGCGGGTATGGCCAACTGGGCTCCCGCCAATACTGTGCCGGAGGTTGCGGCTTTGCTTGGTGGCGGAGTTGCTGCTCCTGTGCCAAGTACTCCCGATCCTGCCGCTTCTCAATACAGCGGTGGCAGTGGCGATTACTCTGCCGGCAATTCTCAGAATTATGGCAATCCCAACTACGCCAACCAGCAGACCTACGGCAATGCCCAAAATTACGGCAACACCCAGATGCCCACGGGTCAAAAACCTGACAATTACCTCGTATTGGCGATACTTTGCACAGTGCTTTGCTGTCTGCCTCTTGGCATCGTGAGCATCATCAATGCAGTCAAGGTGGATTCCGAGTGGAACGCTGGACATTATGATGAGGCTATGAAGGCGTCCGCAAACGCCAAGAAGTTTGCCATCATCGGTGCCATTGGCTCTGCGGTGATAGGTCTCATCTATTTCCTTCTTGTAGCTGCGGCAGGTGTGGCTGGTATGTAATGCAACAGCATCACCACAATATAATATGGATATTGACAGCCATCGCCGTCATCGTGCTGGTGACGGTGATGGTTGTTGTTTATCGCAACAACAATCCTTTGGAGAACAAATGGTTTCCAAAGTGTGGTTTCTATGTTGTTACGGGATACAAATGCCCGGGCTGTGGAGGTCAGCGGGCTGTGCATTATTTGCTCAATGGCGAGTTCCGGGAATCGTTCAAGCAAAACCCATTATTTCATGTCGGTTGGATATATATAATAACGGTGTTGATATTGAAGTCGCCATTGATGTACCCGAAACACACACGCCTACTCAATGCACTCACCGGTCTCTACGCTTGCATAATATGGCTCGTTGGCATCATCGCCTTCTGGATTTTAAGAAATATATTATAGATGTCCACATAAAATAACTAATTAAAATGATAAAGAAAGTATTACTTAGCATCGTTGCGGCAGGAGTTATGCTTCCCGCCGTGGCACAAAACAATGGATTTCAATTTACCACAATTAAGAAAAACCCCACTACAAAAGTTCAAAACCAAAACCGCAGTAGCACGTGCTGGTGTTTTTCCACATTGAGCTTCTTTGAGGCGGAACTCTTGCGTATGGGCAAAGGCACATACGACTTTTCGGAGGCGTTTGTTGTAAACAAGACAATGATGGATCGCGCCACCAAGGCTGTGAGGACTCATGGCGACGTTTCGTTCTCGCCAGGCGGTTTTGCGTCGGATGTGGAGTATTGTTGGAAGCATTACGGCATCGTTCCACAGGAGGCAATGCCTACTATGGGCAGTCTCCAAGGCCTCGAACTTCCCAACAATTCCGACCTCGACGAACTCGCGGAGGCTTACGTAAAAGTAATCACCGACAAGGAAGACGGTCCAATCAGTCCGCTTTGGAAACAAGGTTTGCAGGGCATTTATGATTCGTTCCTCGGCAAATGCCCTGAAAAATTCACCTACCAAGGCAAGGAATACACGCCCAAATCTTTCGCCGAATCGTTGCCCATCAACATCGACGATTATGTAACGATAACATCCTTCTCCCACGAGCCGTTCTACTCTCAATTTGCCATCGAAGTTCCTGACAACTGGCGTTGGGCTTTGGCTTACAATGTGCCGATGGACGAGATGATGCAAGTGATTGACAATGCGGTAAAGAATGGATTTCCGATAGCTTGGGGTGCAGACGTTTCGGAGCAGGGATTTTCGCGCAATGGCATAGGTCAGTTGCCGGATGTCAATAGCCCCAATATGAGCGGCACCGATATGGCGCGTTGGACTGGGTTGACCTACACATCAGAAAAGCGTCAGTTCCTCACATCCAAGCCGTTGCCCGAAATCACCCCCACACAGGAAGACCGTCAAAAAGGCTACGACAATTGGGAGACCACCGACGACCACGGTATGCTCATCTACGGTCTCGCCAAGGATCAGAACGGCAAGGAATACTACATGGCTCAAAATTCGTGGGGCACCGACAATCCCTACAAAGGCACGTGGTATTTCACGAAGGCATTTGTGGCAATGAAAACCATCGACATCATGGTTCACAAGGACGCATTGCCCAAGGAGATTGCCAAAAAATTAGGATTGTAGGGGCGCGGCGCGTTGCTAATCACCCACAAAACTATTATGATTTTCATAA
Organism: Bacteroidales bacterium; assembly: GCA_017530465.1. Taxonomy (GTDB): domain Bacteria; phylum Bacteroidota; class Bacteroidia; order Bacteroidales; family UBA3824; genus UBA3824. The sequence goes on along the minus strand of JAFXMJ010000505.1, from coordinate 287 downwards.
AAAATCCGACGAATGAAAGCTACATTCGTCGGATTTTTTTTTACGTTAGTGCCGATGTTAGTCCAAATAATCGTTTCGGTAATAAGGGTTGCTTTGAGCGAGGAGCTGCGGGGTTTGGTCGAGTTCGATTACCTCGATTGCTGGTGTCTCGTATGGACGTTTGGGTTCTTGATTTTCCATTTTTATGTGTGTTTTATTGATGGTAGGGGGACGTACACGAGGTACGCCCCTACGCTGGTTTAACGATTGAATATCTTGAATGTCTTGCCGCCGATTCTTACGATGAC
>JAFXMJ010000504.1 GCA_017530465.1 Bacteroidales bacterium | reverse complement strand
GTCGCTTGCCGAGTTTGCCATTACAAGGGCTGCTTTGCCATTGGCGTTGAGCGAACTTGCAAAATAACTTATCCACAGATAGTTGGCGTTGGGGACGGTCTCTTTTTTGTCGCCGCTGCTTTTTTTGGTGGATTTGCTCTTGTTTTTGGGCACGCCGTAGGTATTGAATCGTGGGTCGTCTTTTACCCTTTCGTATAATACTTCGTCAACGTTGAAAGGCGGATTTGCCATCACGTAGTCAAAATTGCCGAGTGCGTTGTGCGGGTCGGAATAGAAAGAGTTTGCCTCCGCGATTTCGCCACGGACATTGTTGAGCAAGAGGTTCATTTTGGCGAGTTTTACGGTGTCTGGTTCTTTTTCCACGCCGTAGCAACGGTATTTCTTCACCTCGTTTTGTTCCTTGTTATGGCGGTGCATATATCGTGCTGCCTGCACAAACATACCGCCCGAACCGCAGGCTGGGTCGAGAAATTTCTTTTCGCCGTTTTGAGGCTGCAACACTTCCACCATATAGCGCACAACTGTGGCTGGGGTGTAGAATGTGCCGCCGTCTTTGCCTTCCTGCAACGCAAAGTTTCCGAGAAAATACTCATAGATTTCGCCGAAAAGGTCAACGCTGATGTTTTCGGGAATATCCATAAAAATGCGCATTATGTTGGAGAGCAATTCGGGCTCTTCGTCGGGTTGAAGTTGGGCATACACTTCTTTGGGCAATACGCCGTCCATACCGGGATTTTCGCGCTCGATGGCTTCCATTGCATTTTTTACAAGGACGCATTTTTTATTTTCGCCTGTGCCGTCGGGTTTGTCGTTGATGACGGAATATACGCTATCGGGCGGCAGATAAAATCCGCAATGCTTGATGGCGATGTCCTTGATAGGTTTTTCGGCGCGAGTGCCTTTGTATTGGTTGTATTCCGCCTCGATAGCCTCACGGTGCTGTTTGTAGAGGATGTCGGCATATCGGAGGAATATCAGTCCCAAGATAGGCTGACCGTATTTGTTGGCAGCAAGGTGCGCGCCGGCACGAAGCATATCGGCGGCGTTCCAAAGTTTGTCTTTTAATGCTTTGAGTTCGGTATCTGTCATTGGTTGGTGATTACTAATACAAAACATCTATTACCATCCACCAGATCCGCCGCTGTGCGACGTGCCGGAGCTGCTGCCGCCGCCGGACGAACTGCTTGGCGGTATGTATTGCTTGGTGGTATGCGTGGAGACGAATGTGTCGCGCTTGATGGTAAGTTTGAACGAATTTGGCACTTCGTAGTTGGTGGCGAGTACTGCTTTTTGGATTTTGCATTTGCGGCGGGCGCGTATTGCAGTGATGGCGAGAGCAATGAGAAATGCTATGCCAAAACCAACCCAATATTCAGGACGTTGCCACCATGGGGTGTCGCGCTCGTAGATAAAGTCTCTTTCAAACTCGCTGATACATTCCACAACGCCGTCGGCATACTGGTCGCGGCGGAAATATGGCTGCAAAATCTCCGTTTCGTATCTGTAGAGGTTGCTGCCTACCACACGAAAATCTGTGGGATTGCCGGTGTCGAATATTGCAAAACGATGCGTCGCAATGTTGATTACGAAACAGATGCCGTCGTGCTTAGGTCCACAGCCGAAGTCGTTGTAGTCGTAGAAATCTTTGCAAAACTCCTCGTTGTCAAAATCGAACCAAGAAGACTCGCTGATGAATACAACGGCTGCGTCAAGGCTGTTTTCTTTGATCATTGCATTGATGCGCGTCCTGATTCTGTCGGCATCCTCGTCGCTGATTCCGCCCCAATAGTCATAGACCTTGTACTCCGGCTTGACGTATGGGGTGCGGAGTGCGTGCTTTGTGGCTTCTTGACGCCTATATTCGTCATTAGCCATGCGGTCGAGGATGTCCTGCTTGTGGATTTGCAGGTTTTGTTCGGTGCGCTCCACGTCCTGAAGCCAGACGGGATTTTGTGCCGTGGATACTATCGGCAACAACAGTGCAAGTATTATTATGTTGATAATTCGTGTCATGGCTCTTACAATAAATATTTGACGATAAGGAACGCTATCGGGCAACAGATTGCGGCGGTGATTAGGCACGCCGTTATCCATTTGCCCTTGTCTATTGGCACGTCGCCGACGAGTTTGCCGGTCTGCCCGTTCATGGCGAAGATGTAGGGCTTGCCACGCCAGAATGTGTTGAGCATGTACACCGGCAGCATCACGTACTCAATGTTGGAGATTTGCTCCTGGATGTTTTTCTGTTCGCCTATTAGGGCTCCGCTGACGGTGGACTTGAGATGTGAGTAGATGGTGTTTCTCATGCGTCCGGCGGCGCGTTCACGGTCTTCGTCGGCTGTGACGTCGTATTTTTCGGCGAGGAAGTTGGAGAGGTAGGCGTAATTGAACGGTACGAGTTTGGTGAGGTCGAATGGCTCGATGGAGTCCATGGTATCGTCGTCAAATTTTTTGGCACCGTCGGCGGGTATACCGCTAAAACCTACGCTGCCAGCCCTCTCTACGTCGTAGATATCTGTCTTTGTATATCTGTAATTGCCCGACCTCCAGGATGTCACTTGGTGGAGCTGACCCCTCAGATGACCCTGCGCCGTGCCCGAATACAGCCAGAAGGGGATGTACACGCCGGTAATTTTCTCGATGTTGGACTCGCGGGTGAAGTCGTTGGGGACGAAGTTCTCTTGGTGCATGAGGTTTTTGAAGGCGTTGACGGCGTCCTCCTTGGTCTTGGAGAATGGCACCACCCTCGACGGGCGAAATTCGCCTTCGAGCCTGCTCTTCAATATCGACGTGCTGCCGCAGTAGACGCAGAAAGTGGCGGCTGTGGTTTCGTCTGCCACCATCTCCGCGCCGCAGTTTTTGCAGCGGTAGAGGTCGAGGTTTGGTTGAGGTTCGTAGGAGCCGTCGTTGGTGATAATTGGCGGCTGCCCCGGTACGTAGTCGTCAGCCGTGGGCGGCGAAGGCTGCGTTTGGGTCTTTTGTTTGTTGATGTCGATATCCTTGTCGGAGTCCTGCGTCATCTGCATCACTTGGATGGCGTCATAGACGCTGCCACACGCCTCGCACTTCCATTTTTTGATGGAGGCATCGTATGGCAGGGGTGAGCCGCAGCCCGGACATTTCAAGACGGTTGTATCCATGATTTGAGTTTTTAATGTTGTGCTTATTTGATGCAGCAAAATTAGTGCAATTTTTGTGAGTGCCAAATTTTTTTTAACTTTGTGGCATACGTTTTTTATTTTTTCGACATGAAAACATACAAAATCACTGTTGCCTACGACGGCACCAAATATAATGGCTGGCAGATTCAGCGGTCGTCAGATGCCACTATTCAGGGCAAGATTTCGTCGGTTTTGACGAAGATGGCGGGCAGCACCGTGGAAGTGCATGGCAGCGGGCGCACCGACGCGGGTGTACACGCATTGGGTCAGGTGGCGAGTTTTTCGTTGGAGGGCAACTATCCTCGCGCACAAATCCTCGCTTACCTCAACCTTTATCTACCCGACGACATTGCGGTAAAGGATATAGCGGAGGTTGACAACAGGTTTCATGCGCGGCTTTCGTGTAGGCGCAAGACTTACCGCTACCGCATACACACGAGC
>JAFXMJ010000503.1 GCA_017530465.1 Bacteroidales bacterium | reverse complement strand
GGCAAGGTAAAATCGCCCGCTTTCTACTCCACGGTTGCCAATGCCAAAATCGACGGCATCATCTCCGGCAACTACGAAACCGAAGACGCCCGCATCATCGGCGGCAACGTGTTGACAGGCACCAAGTTGTCGGCAGACGGATACCTCGGTTTCTATGACAACAAAATCTCCATCATTCCCGAAGGCAACTACTACGACTTCTTTGGCTGGGCGTTGCCGGGATTGAAGAAATACAGCTTCTCCCACACGTTCTTCTCGTGGCTCTGCCCAAAAAAGCAGTACAACCTCGATACAAATATGCACGGCGAAAAACGCGCATACGTCGTTACGGGTACTTTTGAAAAACTCGTCCCGATGGACATTCTCCCGCTCCAACTCATCAAGGCCATCCTCGCCGAAAACATCGAACTGATGGAGGAACTTGGCATCTACGAGGTGGCAGAGGAGGATTTTGCTCTGTGCGAATTTGCCGACACTTCCAAGACCGACATTCAGGCCATCATCCGCAAGGGTCTCGACCTGATGGTGCAGGAGACGATGTAAATTGACAGTTGAAAATTGACAATTGACAATTTGTCAATCGAAAATCAAAAATCGAAAAATCATAATTATTAAAATGAAAGCTTTAAGAAAGTATTTAGACAAGATAAAGCCTAATTTTGAGGAGGGTGGCAAGCACCCGAAACTCAAATCCACTTTCGAGGCGTTTGAGTCGTTCCTCTTTGTGCCCAACGAGACGACTGGCGCAAAGGGTGCGCACATCCGCGATGCGGTAGATCTGAAACGCACTATCACGATGGTGATTATCGCGTTGCTGCCCGCGCTCTTTTTCGGAATGTGGAACGTTGGCTATTGGCATCACGCTATGACCGGCGAAGAAGCCGGATTCTTCTGCAACTTGTTCTACGGTCTTGGTCAGGTGCTGCCCATCATCGCAGTAAGTTACATTTCGGGCTTGTTCCTCGAATTTATGTTTGCTCAAATCCGCAAGGAGCAGGTCAACGAGGGTTTCCTCGCTACTGGCCTCTTGATTCCGATGATTGTGCCCGTAGATTGTCCGCTCTGGATGGTTGCCATCGCCACAATGTTTGCCGTATTGATTGGCAAGGAAGTGTTTGGCGGCACGGGTATGAACATCGTGAACCCCGCTCTCTTGGCTCGCGCATTCCTTTTCTTCGCTTATCCCGGCAAGATGTCCGGCGACAAGGTTTGGGTTGCTGGTCTTGGCGACGAAGGTACAAAGGTTGTTGACGGTTTCTCCGGCGCAACTCCCCTCGGCGAACTCGCTCACGGCACTGCATTCGACGCTCTTACAGTTGGCAAGGAGCCCCTCTCTATCCTCGATATGTTCCTCGGCTATATGCCCGGTTCGATAGGCGAGACTTCTACGCTCTGCATTTTGATTGGCGCAGTAATCCTCATCTGGACTGGCGTTGCAAGTTGGAAGATTATGGTTTCAGGCGTTTTGGGCGTTTTGGGTATGGGCTTGTTGCTCAATATCTTTGGTGAATCGTCCTACACTCAGATTCCTTTCTGGTCTCACTTGTTGCTCGGCGGTTTTGCATTCGGTATCGTATTCATGGCAACCGACCCCGTAACGGCCGCTCAGACCGAGACTGGCAAATGGATTTATGGTTTCTTGATTGGCGTTGTTGCAATCTTGGTACGCGTTGTCAACCCCGCTTTCCCCGAAGGCGTTATGTTGGCAATCCTCTTGATGAACGTTTGCGCACCGCTTATCGACCATATCGTTGTACGTCAGAATGTTAAGCGTAGGCTCAATAGGGCAAAAGTTGCAGCTCAAAAAAACTAATTAATAACCATTAAACGAAGAATAAAGATGAATACACAAAGTAACGGTTACACGGTGGTCTATTCTGCAATAATGGTTGTTGTAGTGGCTGCCGCATTGACGTTGGTATCGCAGGGCTTGAAATCCCGTCAGATTGCCAACGAGGAAAACGCCAACCGCGCAAGCATCCTCAAATCTGCCGGCGTCCAGGCTGGCGAGGACGTAAGCGCAGACTTCAAAAAATATGTTACCGAAGGCTTCTTGGTAGATGCCAACGGCGCAAAGTCGGGCAATCTGGACGACGCTTTCAAGGCTGCGTCCGCGCTCGCTTCTAAGTCGGGCAAATTTGAGAACGTCGACAAGTATCCCGTGCTCGTCTTCAACAACAACGGCGAACAAAAGTACATCGTCCCCATCGACGGCGCAGGCCTCTGGGACAGGATTTGGGGCTTCGTTTCGTTGAAAAACGACTTCAATACCATCGACGGTGTTGTATTTGACCACGCGGGCGAGACTCCTGGTCTCGGCGCGGAGATGACCAACCCCAATTGGTCCAATCAGTTCAACGGCAAGGTGATGTCGGAGGGCGGCAATTTTGTTGGCGTCAAGATTTACAAGGGCGACGCAAGCAAGGACCCCAAGCACGGCATCGACGCCATCACCGGCTCCACAATGACTTCCAACGGTGTGGAGGCCATGGTAAACGATTGTCTCAAGAAATACGAAGGCTTCAAGCAATCGCTCGGCAAGACCGCAGCAGCTGCACCCGTGGCCGCCGTTAATAACAATAACGTTAACGATTAATCATCATGGCACAGACAAAAAACATAGAACTCATCAAGAATCCGCTGAACCTCAACAACCCGATTACCGTGCAGGTGTTGGGTATCTGTTCGGCTCTTGCCGTTACGGTCAAGTTGGAACCGGCCATTGTCATGGCGATTTCCGTTACCGTCGTTACGGCTCTTTCCAATCTCATCATCTCTCTCCTCCGCAACACCATCCCGTCGCGTATCCGTATCATCGTGCAGTTGATGGTGGTTTCGTTCCTCGTTATCTTGGTTGACCAAGTGCTGAAGGCGTTCATGTACGAACTCGACAAGGCTCTCTCGGTATATATCGGCTTGATTATCACCAACTGTATCGTGATGGGTCGCTTGGAGGCATTCGCACTCGGCAACAAGCCCCTTCCCGCGCTCCTCGACGGCATCGGCAACGGCTTGGGCTACGGCCTTATTCTCGTAATCGTTGCATTCGTGCGCGAGCTGTTTGGCTCTGGCCAGCTGATGGGCTTCCAGATAATTCCCCAAGGCTTCTACAGCATCGGCTACGAAAACTGCGGATTCATGCTCAATCCTCCGATGGCACTTATATTAATAGGTGTCGTAATATGGATTCAGAGGTCCAAGATGAAGGAATTGCAAGAAAAATAATTGTTGAACCTTTAATTAGACACATCAGAAAATGGAAGCATTGAATCTATTTATAAAATCGATTTTCATCGACAACATGATATTTGCGTCGTTCCTCGGAATGTGCTCTTATCTTGCTGTCTCCAAGACCGTCAAGACTTCTGTCGGATTAGGTTTGGCAGTTGTTTTCGTGTTGCTGGTAACAGTGCCCGTCAACTACCTCCTCGAAAACTGCATCCTCAAAGCCAATGCACTCGTAGAGGGCGTTGACCTGAGTTTCCTCTCGTTCATCATGTTCATCGCCGTAATCGCCGCCATCGTACAGTTGGTGGAGATGGTAGTGGAGAAGTTTGCCCCCGCGTTGTACGGACAGCTGGGTATTTTCTTGCCTTTGATTGCCGTCAACTGCGCCATCATGGGTGCGTCCTTGTTCATGCAGCAGAAGGCATTTGACGTGCAGGCTGGCTCTATGGCTGGCGGCCTCGGATTGGCTCTCGTATATGCGCTTGGCGCGGGCATCGGCTGGTTTATCGCAATTGTGCTGATGGCGGCTATCAGGGAGAAGATTTCTTACTCCAATGTACCCGCACCGCTCAAAGGCGTAGGCATCGCGTTCATCGTCTGTGGCTTGATGGCAATGGCGTTCATGTCGTTCATGGGCATCAAACTTTAATCAACGGAAGTTAAACTTATAAAAAAATATCGACAAAAATGATTTTGTTAGACGGTATGATAGCAACATTGTTACCCGCCGTGGGCGTGTTCTTCGTAGTCGTTTTGGTGCTTGTTGCGCTGTTGCTTTTTGCAAAGGCAAAACTCCTCCCGAGCGGCAAGGTGAAGATTACCATCAACGGCGACAAGGTTGTAGAGGTTGAGCAGGGCAGTTCGGTATTGCAGACCCTCGCCAACGAAAAAATCCACCTTCCCTCCGCCTGTGGCGGCAAGGGTTCGTGCGGTCAGTGCAAATGCCAAATCATCAGCGGCGGCGGCGACATTCTCCCGTCGGAGGTTCCGCATTTTTCGAGGAAACAGATTAAGGACCATTGGAGGCTCGGTTGTCAGGCCAAGGTAAAGGGCGACATGGAGATGAAGATGGACGAATCTATCCTCGGCGTCAAGGAATGGGAATGTGAGGTAATCTCCAACAAGAACGTTGCAACGTTCATCAAGGAGTTTAAGGTGCAGTTGCCTCCGGGCGAGCACATGCACTTTGAGCCGGGTTCTTACGCTCAGATTCGCATCCCGAAGTACGACATCGACTACGACCGTGATATGGACAAGTCGCTCATCGGCGACCTCTACATCCCCGCATGGAAGAAGTTTGGTCTCTTTGGTCTCAAACAGAAAAACACCGAGGAAACCATCCGCGCCTACTCTATGGCGAACTATCCTGATGAGGGCGACATCATCACCCTGACTGTCCGCATCGCCACTCCTCCCTTCAAGCCGAAGGATCAGTGCCCCAATGGTCCTGAGTTCCAGGACGTTCCCTGTGGTATTGCCTCCACGTACATCTTCTCGCTCAAACCGGGCGACAAGGTAACGATGTCGGGTCCTTACGGCGAGTTCCGTCCCGTATATGACTCCAAGCGCGAGATGATTTGGGTGGGCGGCGGCGCCGGCATGGCTCCCCTCCGTGCTCAGATTATGCACATGCTCAAAACCCGCCAATGTCGCGACCGCGAGATGCACTACTTCTACGGCGCACGTGCCATCGACGAGGTATTCTTTATGGACGATTTCTTGGCTCTCGAAAAAGAGTTCCCGAACTTCCACTTCCACCTCGCCCTCGACCGTCCCGACCCGAAGGCGGACAGCCTTGGTGTCAAGTACACTCCTGGCTTCATCGCTCCCGTAATGGGCGACACCTACCTGAAGGCTCACGAAGCACCCGAAGACATCGAATACTACCTCTGCGGTCCGCCGATGATGGCAAAGACCGTGCTCGACCTCCTGCACTCTCTCGGTGTAGAAGACGAGATGATTAGATTCGATAATTTCGGCGGATAATCGATAAGGTATTCCGAATAATAATTAGTATTTAGGGGCTGTTATAATACATTACATTTTAACAGCCCCTTTTTATTTGTTCGATTATGTCAAAATTTTTTGCATATCAGTGGCATATCACCGAGCGTTGCGACCAGCGATGCAAACATTGCTATATATTTGCAGATGCGCATCACAAAATTGTCGAGACTCCATTCGAATCGCTTGTCAAGACCCTTGACAACATACTTGATATGTCAGAGCGTATGAAGAGGTTGCCTTATCTTTATATTACGGGCGGCGACCCAATATTGCATCCTCGTTTTTGGGATTTATTAGAATTGGTTGGTTCCAAACAAATTCCGTTTTCGATAATGGGCAATCCATACCATCTTGACGAGGAGGTCTGCGCTCGTATGCATAGTTTAGGCTGTCAGAAATATCAACTGTCAATTGACGGACTTCGTGACACCCACGACCAATTGCGAAAAAAGGGTTCATACGATATTACTTTGGAAAAAATACCGATAATCAAGGCCGCCGGTATGCGTTGTGCGGTGATGACTACTGTAAGCGCAATGAATATCGACGAAATACCTCCCTTGATTGATGTAATTGCCGCTCACAAGGTTGACATATTTTCATTTGCAAGATATTGTCCTCCCGACAAGGATTCCGCAGCCAAATGGCATATCACCTCTACTGCCTATCGGGATTTGCTCGACAAATGTTGGCAAAAATTTTATGAACACAGAGACTGCGGTACTACTTTCAACCTCAAAGACCACCTTTGGATTCTCTATTTATACGAAAAAGGCTTGTGGAAAATCCCCGTTGATGCCGACAGCCATACAATTTATGATGGTTGTCACTGTGGTAACAGTCATTTCACAATTTCGGCGGACGGACGTCTGATGGCTTGCCGCCGTTTTGAGAGTTATGTTGGAACTGTGGACGAAAAGATGCACGACATTTTTAACGGCAAAAAAATGAATTTTTACCGCTGGTATGACAATTTTGAAAAATGCAGTAGATGCGAATTGTTGCGTTTTTGTCGTGGCTGCCCCGCAGTTGCATACGGTTATTCGCAAGATTTTTACGCACCCGATCCACAGTGCTGGAAAGTCGTCTAAGAACAGCCGCTGCCGCAACTGCTGCAACTACTTCCGCAACTACTTCCACAGCTGCTGCCGCCATCAGAGCCGCCGCCATCGGAGCCACCACCGTCGGAACCACCACCGTCGGAACCGCCGCCATCGGAGTCGCTGCCATCGGAGCCGCCGTCGTCGCCGTCGGAATGTCTGTGG